>UQBS01000053.1 GCA_900539345.1 uncultured Coriobacteriaceae bacterium
GGCCCGACCGGATGACCATGCCCACTTGACGGGGTTCGGGTCATATGAGGAAAGCGATGATTACGTCCAATCGGCTTCATCGAACGCGGTTTCTACCTGCGGTGCTACATGGTGAAACGCCGTACGGCCCACTGTTCATCGGTTTCCTAGAACATGTTGCGCTCTTTGAACTCCGCCTGAACCGTGCGCAGCATGAGGTCGACGTCGTCCAAACCAAGGTGGCGTTCCTTTTCGGAAGGTTTGAGCGTGCCGCGGCGGCGGGCCCAGTTCTCAAGCGAGGCAGGCGAGGACTCGCGCGGCAGAATGCGCACCTCGGGATCGAGGCGACGGCAGATGTCGCGCGTGTCGATGGGAATGATCTTCCCCGCTTTGCGCGCCTCCGCATACCCGTCGAGATGAAGCATAAACCAGGAATCCTCGAACGCTGCGTTGTGCGCCATGTAGGGATACGTGGTGAGCGCAGCCAAGATCGCCTTCTGCAGCTCCTTGTTCTTGCGGAAGGGCTTCTTGCCCTCAACGTCGGCCCACTCGATATGGTGGATGTCGCTTAAGGGAATGCCCAGCTCCTTGTACATGGCGGGCACGCCGCAATAGGCGACGTAGCCCTCGTCGCAGGTAGTGTCGGGACCCAGGCGCATGACCTGCAAGCCCACGTTGAGGATGTAGCCGCGGTCAGGGTAGCGATCGGTGGTCTCAATGTCGATGCCCACCACGGTGCCCGATACCGGCGCGTTGACATAGGCGCTTGCCAGGTCTTTTGCACCGGCACCGGCTTCGCGCGCCACATCCTCGAAGTTGCGGCGCTGCAGGGCAGCCACGCCGCGCACAAGGTCGGCCTCTGTCAGGCCTCTTGACAGGCTCGTGCCGCGAGTATCGCGCAAGCGCGCAGCGCCGAACTCGTCGCACGTCTCGCGGTTGCGGTCCGCAAGGTCGAGAATCGCCCTGAACGGCAGGGGCTCCGCCCCGGCGGGGGCGTCTTTCCAAGCTGTCAGGAGCAGCGAGATAGCCTCCTCGTTGCGCTCGCGATCGGCAGTGAGCGTCGCGTCATCGCTAAAGAACCCCGGCAGTGCCAGGGCTGTTGCGTGCTCTATCGCCTGTGCGAGATTCAACGGGAGGCTCCTTCGCGTGCTGACGTGCTGAACTACGTGGCGTTACTCGGCGTACAGGGTCGCGATGTCGCAAACCGGCGTGTTGGAAATGAGGCGGCGTGCGAGGCTCTCCGCAAAACGAGAAGGCAGCTGGGCGGACATGATCTCGCGCGTGAAGCTCTCGTGGCCCATGGAGTGATTCGGGTCGGTGAGGTCGACGCCAGGCATGTAGATACGGCAGGAGCTGCGCGGGCAGGAGTACTCGCCGGAAGGCTCGTCGCGCACGAAGAGCTGGAGAAGCATCTCGCGCAGCGGTTCATCGGACCAGTCGAGAATATAGACGTTGGCGATGCCCAGGGCACGGCGGGCGAGCTGCTTGGCCTGCTCGGGAACCTTGCCGTCATAGCCCGTGGAGAAGAGCACGAGCGGCACCTGGCGGCCGGAGTCAACCAGGGCAGTCGCGAACTGGTCAAACGTGTCGGTGTGCAGCTTGACGGGGGCACCTACCAGGGGCGTCGTGCCCTTCTTGGCGGTAAAGCCCGGCATGTCGATGAGACCACGGACAAACGAGGGGGCCGCGATGGTATCGGGCAGCTCGGTGTCCTCCTCATCAAGCGTGCGGCACATGGACTGGATGGAGACACGGCAGGTCTCGGAATCGATACGCTCCAGGCAGACCGTGGTGTGCCAGCGGCGCTCCTCGCGGTTTGCGTCAGGCTCGTCGTACTCGAGGACCCAAGTCGCAATGGCATCGTCGGCATCGCAGACGCAAGCAGTGGCAAGGGCCGGCCAGCGGTCCTCGTCGTAGTCGCCGCCGCGATAGTCCTCGGGCATGGCATATTCCCACATCATGGGGAACATGCCGCGGTCCTCAACGTCGTCGATCACAGGGCTGCCGTTGTACATGGACTCCTTGGACAGCACCCACTCGCACACGCTGGTAGCAGCGCTGGCAAGCGGGTCGCGCAGGGAGCCTTCGGCACGCCTGAGCTCGAAGGACGAGCGATGACGAAGACGGGCGTTGGGATTGGTGGTCATGAAAATCAACTCGCTTAAGTTCACCGCCGGGCTTCCTTCGCCCGACGCAGGATCGAGCGAGATTGTACGACGCAGACGAAGCGAGCCGAGACCAGACGCACGTACTCGCAAAGAAAGCGGAGACCTGATGCTGGCGGGCGGAGCACGGCTACCCGATATTGAGCCCGCAGGACTCCTCGGCGCCAAGCACGATGTTCATGTTCTGGATGGCGGCGCCCGACGCACCCTTGCCGAGGTTGTCGAAGCGGGCGACCAGGGTCATGCGCTCGTCGTTGCCCACCACGGCGACCTGCATGTCATCTCGGCCGGAGAAGGCAGCGGCGGACATGAAGCCGCCCTCATCGGCCACGGGCTCGAAGCGGACAAGGCCGCTACCAGGAGCGTAGGCGCGCGCATAGGCGTCGGCCACGGCGGCAAGGTCGCAGCCCTGGGAGAGGTCGCGCGAGGTGAGGGGCACGATGACCTCCATACCCGCATAGTAAGGCGCGATGACGGGGCAGAAGACAGGGGCGTTCTCAAGGCCGCAGACCTTGACCATCTCGGGCAGGTGCTTGTGCGTCTGGCCAAGCGCGTAGAGGCGCGGGGCCTGAAGAAGACCGTCTTCCGGGATGACTGCGCTGGAAGCAGCACCGTCGACGCCGCTGCCCTCCACGCACGTCGCACCCTGCTCATACTGGGCGATCGTCTTTTTGCCGCCGCCGGAATAGCCCGTGAGGGACGTGGCGCTGAGCTGCGCGCCGGCGCGAATGACACCCGAGGCAACGAGGGGCGCGACAAGCGCGATGAAGCCGCTCGCGTGGCAGCCGGGGTTGGCAATGCGCTTGGAGGCAGCGATGCGCTCGCGCAGGCCGCCCACCTCGGGAAAGCCGTAGGTCCAGCCGGGGGCGGTGCGGTGCGCGGTGGAGGTGTCGATGACGACCGTGTTGGGGTTCTCCACGAGCGCGGCCGCCTCGATGGCGGCGGCGTCGGGCAGGCAGAGGAAGGCGATGTCGGCAGAGTTGAGCGCCTCGGCACGAGCGACAGGGTCTTTGCGCAGCTCATAGGGCACGCTGAGCAGCTCGATGTCGGCGCGGCCCGCGAGCCTGTCGTGGATGCGCAGACCGGTAGTGCCCGCCTCGCCGTCGATGAAGACCTTCGTCATGTGCCTGTCCTTCCCGCTTTGGACGCACGCTGATGAGCGCGCATGTTTGTTGGGGTGGAAGTGTATACCAAACAGGCGCAATGACCAGGCATATCGGTCAAAGCACATATCACACGGCAGACGGGATTGGGATACAACAAAACAACGGCCGATAACCTCAAAACACCAGCAACGGCACAGGCCAAACTCAGAGAACCGACCGCGCGGCGCTCAAAGTTAAGCTCGTATGGCCTGTGAACCGACATGCATGGCGGCGGGATGATTCAGGGAGCTACCGCTCCCCTAGGACGTCTTGGACCGCTTGCGCGATTGCGTCTGCGGCGGGACGCGCCTGGTTGGGGGCGAGGCCTGCGAAGTTCATAACGTACGTGCCGTCGTGGCCGGGTGCCAGTGCCTGACCGGAAGCGCAGAACGCGGACAGCGGCGACAGGACAACGCCGCGAGCGCGCGCCGCTTGCAGAAAGTCCTCGGTGGGGGCGGGCACATCCACATGCATGAGGAAGTGAAGGCCCGCCTCGGTTGCCTCAGTTTGGATGCGGTCGGCAACAGGACAGCTACGCAACGCATCTACCAGCTCGTTTTTGAGAGATCGGTAATAGGAGCGCGTGCGCGCGACATGTCGCTCATACTCGCCCGTGGAAATGAAGCGCGCCAGGGCAAGCTGCTCGGTGGCCGACACCGTGGAGGAATAGAAACCAAGTTTTTCCTGGTAAGCATCCGCAAGCGACAGGGGCAAAACCATATACGCAATGCGGAAGGACGAACCCAGGCTCTTGGCAAACGTGTTGGTGTAGATGACACACGAGGAGGCGTCCACGCTCATGAGTGCCGGGATGGGGCGCCCTGAAAGACGGAACTCGCAGTCGTAATCATCTTCGACGATGTAGCGCCCGGGCTGCTCGCTTGCCCAGGCAAGAAGCTCATAGCGACGCGCGACCGACGTGACCAAACCCGTGGGGAACTGGTGCGAGGGCATGATGTGGGCGACGTTTACCCCGCTTGCCCGCAGGTGGGGCATGCTGATGCCACCGTCGTCAAGCGGGACATAGGCGAGCTTGGCATCGTTTGCTCGATAGATGCTCGCAAGGCGCGAGTATCCCGGCGTTTCAACCGCATAGCCGCACTCGCGACCAAGCAGCTGCACAATGAGGTTATCGAGCACCTGAGATCCCGCCGCAACAACAATCTGCTCCGGGCTCACCTGCATGCCTCGGAAAGAGTGCAGGTACTCGGCCAGTTGAACGCGAAGGGCCAGGGCACCCTGAGCGCACGTGTCGCCAAGCAGCGACTGCTCAGACTCGCGGCTCAAAACCTCGCGGACCGTTTTGGCCCAGCTGGAAAAGGGAAAGCGATTGAGCGGGAGCGAGCCCGAGGAGAAATCGGCGATGAGAGGAGCACGGTCGGAGGAGTCGGCACTGGGGTGCATCGCTGCGCCCAGCTGCCTTGCGTAATCCGGTCGGTCGGGTTCGGCAAGATGGACCGCATGGGCGAAGTCGGCGGGCACGTCTGAGTGTGTCAGCGGATTTGGCTCGGCAGACCAACCTGCATGCGCGAGACATCCAGAACCAGCAGGTCTGCCTGCCTGCGCAAGCGAATTACATTCGGCAGGCTTGGCTATGTGCATGAGCGAGCAAGAATCAGTGGGCTGGTTTGCAGGCACAGAGAAGTCGGGTCTTTGCCCCAGATGTGTAGGCCTAACTTCCAGGTCGCATGCGTAATAGCCGCGACGAGCCTCGGCGCGAACGTAGCCCTCGGCCACAAGCTGGGAATACGCGCCTTCGACCGTGATGAGGCTCACGCCGAGATGCTTGGCAAGGGCACGCTTGGAAGGAAGACGACGACCGGCAGGGATGGACCCATTCTCTATATCCGCGCGAATGCAGAGATACAGATATTCATATAGGCTCTCGTCACCGCGCTGAGAAAGGTCATAGGTCAGCATCGCTGGCTTCGCCCCCTTTTTTGCGGACTATTCGTCAGCCTTGGCCGCTGAAGCGATGAGATCGCGCACGACCTCCGAGGCGATGATGAGGCCCGCCACGCTGGGCACGAACGAGACCGAACCCGGAACCGCACGAGGATTGAGATGCGCAAGCGAGGACCCCGGAGGGCAGACGCTCCCCTTTTCGCAGGCAGACGCACCGTCGGATATCTCAACGGAAGGCTCGCGCGAGTACACGCACTTAAGCGAGGCAATATTACGACGGCGCAGCTCGCGGCGCATGACACGCGCCAGACGGCACACGGAGGTGTCGTAGACGTCGGCCACTTCAAGCTTGGTAGGATCGAGCTTGTTACCTGCGCCCATGCAAGAGATAACAGGTGTGCCCGCTTCTTTGGCCGCCACGATAATGTCAAGTTTGGCGGCGACCGTGTCCACCGCGTCGACAACGTAGTCGTACGCGGAGAAGTCAAACTCACCGCGCGTCTGCGGCAAGTAAAAGCAGCAGTGCTTGACAACGTGGCAATCAGGGTTGATGGAGGAGATACGCTCGGCCATCACGTCCACCTTGTAGCGGTCGATCGTGTCCCACGTGGCGATAATTTGACGATTGATGTTGGTAACGGAAACCGTGTCGTTATCCACGATGTCGATAGCGCCCACGCCGCAGCGAGCGAGCGCCTCTACGACATAGCCGCCCACGCCGCCCACGCCAAAGACGCACACACGGCTCCCGCGGAGCGCCTCCACACCGTCATCGCCGAGAAGAAGTCTCGTACGAGAGAATTGGTCGAGCAGCATGCGGGCCTCCAAACAATGCGCGCCTTATACCTGCGAAAAACTACCAAAAAGAGCGCGGCCATGATAGCGCAGCCGAGCAGTGCAATCGCCGAAGGCCCACACGTGCATGAGAAATGGGCAGGATGGGAGAGAAAATTCGCCCCCGCCTAGTTGAACTTCACGGCCGTGCCGTAGGCAATCATCTCGATGGTGCCGGGCTGGATGGAGCCGCTGTCGAAGCGCATCGCGAGAATCGCGTCGGCGCCGAGGCTCTGAGCCTGCTCAATCATGCGGTCCTCTGCGACCTGGCGGGCCTCGTCGGTCATCTGGGTGTACGACTTAATCTCGCCACCGACGACGCTCTTGACGCTGGCCATCATGTCACGGCCGATGTTCTTGGACGTGACGATGTTGCCGCGCACAAGACCCAGAATCTCAAAGCTCTTGCCAGGGACGTTGTCTGCAGTGGAAACAATCATGGGGGAACCCCTTTCTTGATTGGGACATGGCGTGATTCTAGATTATACTAGCCGTAGCTGCGCGATCTTTTGTCACACGGAGGTGTGCCCTATGATGTGGAAGTACATCGCACTTGCAGATGACACCCAGATTGCCTATTCGGAGACACAGAAGGACGGGACGGTCATCGTCACCGCAGAGCGTCCCGTCGACATGGGCTTTGACTTTGCCCGCTGTCTTCTTCCGTCATACCAATGGTCGGACGCGACTGGCTTCAGCGCCGACGAGATGCGCGAACTCGACGCCATCGTGCACGATAACGCGCCCCTTATCTTTGAGCTTGCTGACCAGCGTGCCGACGAGAAGACCAAGGCTGCCTGATGCCGAAGATCCTTACCGTTGGGCAGTACATCCTTTTCTTCTGGTCTCACGAGAACGGCGAGCCCGTTCACATTCATGTTGCCGTCAAGCGAACTTGCGAGAACGCAACGAAATTCTGGCTCACAGCAAACGGCGGCTTTCTGCTAACAACAACAGCGCCATCCCCGATAAGGACCTGCGCTTTATAGCCAAGGTCGTCAGACTCAACCACCGCTACATCTGCAAGAAATGGGCAGAGACGTTTGGCGAGGACTCGCTTTCGTTTTACGAGTAGCAGCAGGGTTTACAAATAACGCCTTTTGGCCCATTCCAGAGAGCGATTAGGCTGGGGCGAGGGCGGCAAAGCCCGACACCAGTCAAGCAGCGCTGCCAGGTGCTCCCTCTTCTGGACGACGAACTCCTCGTCGGTCGTACGGCGTTTGTACATGAAGGAAACCGCCTGACCCTTCTTTGTCCCAGGGCATCCAGGCCAATTGTGCACTCATTCAAACAGTGCAGACAGATTCCGTATTGTCCCCTCCTTGCATCAAAATCTCGCTGATGTGCCTCGCATTGCCTCCCACCCCGCATACCTCAACGCAACCTCCGGAGGCACAGGCTCTCGAGGGATTTCCGTTTGAGCATATCTACCTCGCATTACACGATACGAAGACGAATTGTAGTGTAATTCAGCACGATGCCCCCGTATTGAGAGGCATACAATCCAACGTAGATGCTTCGCTGCATTCATTTCATCAGAAAGGACCCCCATGCACCTGTTTCGCAACGACTACTCGGAGGGCGCTTGCCCCGAGGTGCTCGACGCACTCGTAAGGACCAACGCCGAGCAGTGCGTGGGGTACACCTGCGACGAACACTGCGCCCGCGCCGCCAAGCTCATCTTGGAGTCATGCGAGCTGGAGGAGGGAGAGGCCGACGTGCGCTTTGTGGTGGGCGGCACGGCGGCCAACGTGATTTCCCTCTGCGGCCTGCTCGACCGGCCCTACGACGCGGCAGTGTGCACGCCCGACGGCCACATCAACACGCATGAGACAGGCGCGCTCGAATCTTGCGGGCACAAGGTTCTGGCCAGCCGCGACACCGACGGGTTCCTCACGCCCGCCGAGGTCGCCCGTATCGCGGCCGAAAACGCCGCGTTCGCCAACCACATGACCCGCCCTCGCGCCATCTATGTGAGCGACACCACGGAGCTCGGCGGCGTATACACGAAAGCCCAGCTCAGCGACCTGCGCGCATGCGCCGATGAGCTCGGCATGAAGCTCTTCGTGGACGGCGCGCGCCTGGGAAGCGCCCTCACCTCGAGCGCCAACGACCTCACGCTGCCCGAGATTGCCCACCTGGCCGACGCGTTCTACATCGGCGGCACCAAGAACGGCCTGCTCTTCGGCGAGGCCGTCGTTATTCGCGACCCCCAGCTGCGCCAGGACTTCCCCTGGCTCATGAAGCAGCACCAGAATCTGCTCGCGAAGGGACGCCTGCTTGGCGTGCAGTTTGAGGCGGCGTTTGAGAACGGCGGCCGGGTGTACTGGGACTGCGCGCGCAACGCCAACGCCCGCGCCACCCAGCTGCGCGAGGGGCTGCTCGCACAGGGCTGGCACGAGTGGCTGCCCAGCGCTTCTAACCAGCTCTTCTTTGAGGTGCCCTGCGCCGCGGCCGCCCGCTTCGTGGACGTGCTGGGCTGCGAGGTGTTCTTCGACCACAGCGACACACAGGTGGTGCGCTTTGTGACCTCGTGGGCCACGACTTCGGCCGATGTGGAGGAAGCGCTCGCGTTCGCGGCGGGCCTTGCGCGCTAAAATCTCACCCGCAGGGGGACAACTGCGAGAGAGGATTGCACGCCATGATGGGAATGCCGATGCCGCCGGAGATGCAGGCGAAAATTGACGAGCAGGTGCGTCAGCGCAAGGAGAAGGTCGCCGTCTCTCTGGGCAAGACGCTGGAGGAGTTCGACCAAGAGCAGCACTGCTGCGGGCACGACCATGCGCATGAGGCCGGCGAGCATACCTGTGCCGCCGCAGGACGCGGTCACGACGACCATGCCCAGGACTCAAGCAAGGTCGCCGACCCTGCGAGCAACGTCCCCGAGGTGGACGAGAAAGCCGTGCTCGACTTCATCCACTCGCGCCAGGCCGTCATCGAGGAGCAGCGCAGCCGCATCCGCGCCCTCGAAGCCCAGGTACGGCACCTCGAGAGCCAGAAGGCCCTCGAGGAGAAGAAGTGCGCGGCCCTGCGCAACGCACTTGCAAAAATGCGCGCCGAGGCAAAGGCGAACTAAACGACGATTAAGTCCAATCGGCCTCATCAAACGCGCCTTCTATCTGCGCGCTGCAATGGTGAAGCGCCGTAAGGTCCACTTGTTCAGCGTCTAACCAACCAGCCAGCTAGCCAGCTCGCCAATCAACCAAGCAGGCAAAACAAAAGCGGCCCGCAGGATCTCTCCTCCGGGCCGCATTTCATTGCGCGGTTTACTCCGCTTGGCGCGCGGGTTTCTCCGCCAGGTTCGCAGTTTACTCCGCCGGGTTCGCGGGTTGCTCCACGGGTCCCAGCTTGTCCTCAACAGCCTTGGCGAGCTTGTCGGCCAGCGACATGCTCGGCAGAATGCCCTGGATGTCGAGGATGTCCACCTCCATGCCGCTCACAAGCTCATGCGCACCGGACCCGCAGGCAGGGCAGTTATACGTTGCGGGCATGCCCACGGCAAACTCATACTCGTGGCCGCAGGCGTTGCAACGCATCTTGCCCACGGGTCGCTCGATGTCGATATGGGCGCCTGCGGCAATCGTGCCCTGGAAGTTCTTCACCAGCTCGCTTCGGAAGAGCATCTCGTCGAGCACGCGCAGCGCACCGATGGAAATCCTTGCGCTCACGACCTTAACGACGCCTGCCTGCGTGCCCGACTCAACGATGTCGAGCGCCAGGTCGTGTGCAATCTCCCTCTCCAGCATGGCCGTGCCTCCCTTTTCCCTCTCGCTTGTATAAATCGTTATTGTACCTGGTCGCACGCCACAAAGTGCCCGGGCGACACCTCGCGCAGTGCGGGCTCCGCCTGCTTGCACTCCTCGCAAGAGCACTGCGGGCAGCGGGTGTGAAAGCGGCAGCCGCTCGGGACATGCAGGGGGCTCGGAAGCTCACCTTCAAGCGCGATGCGGCTTGTCGCACGGGCTAGCTTGGGATCGGGGATGGGCGCGGCGGAGAGAAGCGCGCGCGTGTAGGGGTGCAACGGGTTCTCGTAGAGCTCGTCGGCAGGGGCGACCTCCACGAGGCGTCCCAGGTACATGACGCCGATGCGCGTGGAAATATGGCGCACCATCGAGAGGTCGTGCGCGACGAAGAGATACGTGAGGCCCATCTGCTGCTGCAGGTCCTCGAGCATGTTGACGACCTGCGCCTGGATGGAGACGTCGAGCGCCGAAATGGGCTCGTCGCACAGGATGAACTCGGGGCGCACCGAAAGCGCTCGCGCAATGCCGACGCGCTGGCGCTGGCCGCCCGAGAACTCGTAGGCGAACTTGTACATGTCGTCGGGGCGCATGCCCACGTTCACGAGCAGCTCGGCCACCCGGGCGTCGATCTCGTCGTCGGTGAGCTTGGCGCCCACGCGCATGGGCTCGGCGATGATCTGGCGCACGTTCATGTGCGGGTCGAGCGACATGTACGGGTCCTGGAAGATGATCTGCATCTTGCGGTGGATGTCCACAAGCTCGCGGCCATGCGCCGAGGTGATGTCGTGGCCGTCGAACACGATCTTGCCACTCGTGGGCTCGTACATGCGAATGAGCGTGCGGCCCAGCGTGGACTTGCCGCAGCCCGACTCACCTACCAGGCCGAACGTCTCACCGCGGCGAATGGCCAGGTCAACGCCGTCAACCGCGCGCACGACCTGCTTGGTGCGGCCGAAGAAGTTGTGCACGGGGAAGTGCTTGCACAGCCCCGTGGCCTCAAGGATGACGTCCGACGAGGCGTCGGCCGCCTTGGCTCCGCAGCGAGCCGCCTCATCAGGCGTTACCTGCTGGTTCTGATCGTCCATGCGTCCTTACGCCTCCTTTGCGCTCTCGTCGTCCTTTGCGTTGCCGGCCTGGCCACCACAGCACACGCACGGCTCGCCGCCCTGCCCCACGCCAACAAGTCCGAGTGCGTCGGCATCGAAGGCACAGCGCGCGATCTGGCCGCTCGGGTAGTTGCGCCATTCGGGCACCATGGTGCGGCATACGTCGGCGGCAAATCGGCATCGATCGGCAAAGGGGCACGCGTCGAGCGGGTTCACGAGGGAAGGCGGCGTACCGGGAATGGAGACGAGGCGGTCGGTGCGGCGCTCGTTGGGGTTGGGCACGGCACCGAGCAGGGCACTCGTGTAGGGGTGGCGCGGACGCTCGAAGACGTCGTCGACCAGACCGCTCTCAAGCGCCATGCCGCCGTACATGACCTCCACGCGGTCGCACAAGCTGGCGACAACGCCCAGGTCATGGCTGATGAGCACGACGCTCATGCCCTCCTCGTCGCGCAGGCGGCGCAGCAAATCGAGAATCTGCGCCTGAATGGTGACGTCGAGGGCGGTGGTGGGCTCGTCGGCGATGAGCAGGCGAGGCTTGCAGCACAGGGCCATGGCGATGAGCACGCGCTGGCGCATGCCGCCGGAGAACTCGTGTGGGTAGCGGTCGAGGCGCTGGGCGGGCGAAGGGATGCCCACCTGGTCGAGGGCATGGATGGCCTCCTCGCGCGCGGCGGAGCCGGTGAGTCCGCGATGGCGCTTGAGTACCTCGTAGAGATGCTTGCCAATCGTCTTGACCGGGTCGAGCGAGGTCATCGGGTCCTGGAAGATCATGGCGATCTGCGAGCCGCACATGCCGCGGCGCTCCTTGGCGCTCATGGCAAGCATGTTCTTGCCGGCAAACTCGAGCTTGTCGGCCGTGACCTCGGCGTTCTTGGGCAGAAGGCCCATGATCGACTTCATGGCGACGCTCTTGCCCGAGCCGGACTCGCCCACGATGGCGAGGAACTCGCCATCGCCGACCGTGAGGTCCATGCCTCGCACGGCCTTGATGAGGCGGCGGTGCGAGTGGAACGTAGTGCGCAGGTTGCGCACGCGCAGCAGCTCGCCGCGCGGCGAAGGCGTGCCCATGGCAGCGGCCTCGTTGTTCTCAGCAGCCATCGCTACCCCCTCTCCCCGCTCATGACCTGCGGATCGGCAAAGACGCGCAGAACGTTGCCCAGCTTGTTGAATGCAAAAATGACGATCACGATAAGAAGGCCCGGGATGAACGCCATATAGATGTTGTTCTGCATGTATCCCTGAGCCGCCTGCAGCAGGCTGCCCCACGAGCTCATGGGCTGCTGCACGCCGACGCCCAGGAACGACAGCGCAGACTCAGTCATGATGGCGCTGGCAAGCGAGGTGGTGGCGGCGGTGATGATGGTGGGGAACGCCGAGGGAATCACGTGACGCACGATGACCGAAAGGCGCGACACGCCGCACAGCTCGGCGTACTGCACGAAGTCATGCCCGCGAATGGCCTGGGTCTCGGCGCGCACGAGACGCGCGATCTCCATCCAGCTGAAAAGGCCGATGACCAGGATGATCGACGTGATGCCGGGCTTGAGCAGGATGGACACGACCGTGACGAGCACCATCCACGGGATGGACGACAGCACGTCGACGAAGCGCATGAGAATCGCGTCGACAATACCGCCGAAAAGGCCGGCGATGGTGCCGACGAGGATGCCCACGACCATGCTCGTAAGCATGGCGAGCAGGCCCACCATGAGCGAGACGCGACCGCCGTAGATGACGCGTGCCAGGTAGTCGCGGCCGAGCTCGTCGGTGCCGAACCAGTGCTCGGCGCTGGGGGCGGCCAGGCGGTGCGCCACGTCGGTGGCGTTGGGGGCCAGCGGCAGCAGCGGCGCGATGAGGCACACCACGACGATGATAAGCAGAAGCGACAGCGAGATGATGGCGCCCTTGTCGCGCTTGAAGGCAAGCCAGGCGGCCTCGCGGCGCGTCATGTGGTTCTTCTTGGCGGCCTTGGCTGCAGCCGCAGCGTCAAAAGCAGACTGGGCAGACACGGCGCCTTCGGGAGCGCTACCTGCGGTTTCTTGAGCGAGCTTCATTATTTGCTGCCACCTCCCTGACGCATGCGCGGGTCAACGATGCAGCACAGCACGTCGGCAAGCAGGTTGCCCAGGATGACGAGCGTGGAGGAAAGCACCAGGATGGACATGACGATGGGGTAGTCCATCGCCTTGATTGCCGTGATGAAGTAGGGGCCAACGCCGGGCCAGGAGAAGATGGTCTCGGTGATGATGGCGCCCGTCACGAGCAGGGGCATTGCCATGCCCAGGCGCGTGATGACAGGGATGAGCACGTTGCGGCAGATGTGCTTGAACATGACCTCGGCATCCGAGGCGCCAAAGGCGCGCTGCACCGTGACATAGTCCTGCGTGGACTGCGTGATGGTGGAGCTACGGACATAGCGCAGGTTGTCGGGCAAAAACGCCACCGTGAGCGTCACAAACGGCATGATGTAGTGCCGCGCGATATCGAGCGCAGATCCGTCGCCGATGGTCTGCATGCCCAGGATGGGAAGCCATTTGAGCAGGTAGCCGAAGACGAAGATGAGCAGCATCGCAAACCAGAACGACGGCACGGCGATGCCGACAGAAGCGATGGCGTCGATGCAGCGGTCCAGGCGGCTGCCGCGATGCGCGCCGGCCACAAGACCGAGCACGATGGCGAGCACGTAGGCGAACAGGTACGCCGGCAACACGAGCATGATCGTGTTGGGGATGCGCGCCGCGAGCTGGTCGGCCACAGCAGCCTTCGTCGTGATGGAGTAGCCCCAGTTGCCTGTCACGAGGTTCTGCAGCCACTTGATGTACTGCATCCACAGCGGGTCATTGTAACCCAGGGCGTCCTTCATCGCGGCCACGGTCTCCGCAGACATGCGGGGGTCGACCATGGCGTCGACGGCATCGTAAGGCGCAAGGCTCATGAGCATGAAGCACAGCATCGTGATGACCAGGACCATGGGTATGGCAATCAAAATGCGGCGCAGGATAAACTTGGCCACGGTGTCGTCCCCTCCTTCCTTCCAAATCCCAGTGCGGAAAAAGAGCCGGCCCCGCTTTCGCGAGGTCGGCTCCTGCAAAACTACGACCTGTAGCCCTACGCTAGTCAGTCATGGAGAGCTTCGACATATCCTCGAAGGTGTAGATGGGCACGAGACCCGCTTCCTCCATGCCGGCAACGTTGGCGGTGGTCACGAGCAGGCGCATGTTGGAGTATACGGGATAGAACACTGCCATGTCCGCAATCTTTGCCTGAAGCTCGTTATAAATCTCCCGACGGGCGGCCTCATCGGTCTGCTGGCGGCCCTGAGCAAACAGCTCGTCAATCTCAGGGGCGTTGTAGTGCATGTAGTTGTAGGGGCCCGTGCTGAGGAAGAGCGGCGAATACTTGTCGGGGTCGATGCCCATGATGTAGCCACCGTAGTACAGGTCGTACTCGTTGTCGGGGTTCTTCATGGCCTGGGTCTCGGCCGTGGCGTCCATGCCGTAGAGCTCGACGTTGATGCCAGCCTCGGCTGCCTGTTCCTGAATCATGACGGCGGCGATGGCCTGCAGCGAGTCGTCGGCAGAGTAGGCGAACTTGAGAGTGGGGTTGGAGACGCCGGCCTCGGCAAGAAGCTGCTTGGCCTTCTCGACATCGCGATCATATTTCTCAACGTCTTCAGTGACCCAGGAGTTTGCCGGCGGCAGGAACGTGTAGGCCAGCGCGTAGTAGTCCTCGGAGAGCACGGCCGCGTCGGCGATAGCCTTCTTGTCAAGCGAGAAGAAGAAGGCCTTGCGCACCTTCTCGTCGGTGACGCGCTTGGCGTTCATGCAGAAGTAGGAGACGCGGTTCTCGCTGTAGGGCGTCACGGTGAGGTTGTTGGCCTCGGGGTTGAGCTGCTCGACCTGGGCAGGGGTGCCGATCCAGGCGTTGACCTGGCCAGTCTGGATGGCGGTCATGCCGGTGTTCTCGTTGGTGACGATCTGGAACACAACGTTGGGGATGTTGGGCGTGCCGCCGAAGTAGCTCTCGTTGGCGCTGAAGGAGAGGTACTGGCCGATCTGGTACTCGTTGAGCTTGTAGGGGCCGGTGCCGATGCCCAGGCCGTTGACGTCGTTGTTCTCGAAGTCGGTGACGCCCTCGTAGATATGCTTGGGCATCATGAACTTCTCGCCCGACAGGGCCTCGAGGCCGGCGGGGTTCAGGAACGGGAAGGTGAACGTGACCGTGTAATCGTCGACCTTCTGGATGTCGACCACGCCGTCATCGCCGTAGTTGAGGTCGGAATAGCCGTTGGCAACCTCGGTGTCGCGCATGGTCTCATAGGAGAACACGACGTCGTCAGCCGTGAAGGGCTCGCCATCGTTCCAGGTAACATCCTGGCGCAGGTGGGCGGTGTAGGTGAGACCGTCCTCGGAAACCTCGTGGGACTCGGCGAGGAAGTACTTGACGCCGTCGTTGGTGATGTCCCACAGGGGCGAGTAGACGAGCTTGAGGGTCATGAGGCCAAAACGGTCGGAGGTGGTAACGGGGTTGGGAGAGACGCTCGGGTCGCCGGCGATGGCGTAGACGAACGTGTCGGAGGCTGCATGTGCAACAGCGGGCATGCCGAACTGCGCCAGGATGGCGCTGGCGGAGATGGCTGCACCGGCGGCAACAAAGCTGCGGCGGGAAAGGCCCTGGGAGAAGATCGAGGTGTCGGCCATGATATGCTCCAATCAATGGATGCGGCGCGCGCTGTGCGGCTTGATTTGCCGAAGCGCTTGGCGTCGCGGGTTGGGCAAACTATGCAACGAAACCGGGTTTGTGTCAATTACCCTTTAACATACTATGTTTAAAGGGTAATTTCTCCATATAGCTGTAGGCAGCTGCAGGTTCGCGGGCATCTTGCCTGGTAGCGGCGTTGTAGCTTTCTTAAAGCTTAATGCCGCCACCAGGACGCCTCGGCATGGGCAATCGTCAAGCGGAGCTGACGGGCAGACAAACGGACGAGCAGCGCGCAGCCGGGACGCGTCCTGGCGATCGGTGAGCACGCATGTAACTGGGGTGCGTCGTGCCGATCAGTTAGCAGCACATGCAGCTGGGGCGCGTCTTGCCGATCATGATGTTGAGGATCTCGACGTCGGTGGAGGCCATGCCCACGCGGCCCACGTAGCCCATCGAGGCGATGGAGGACTCCACGTCCTCGCCCACTAGGCCGTCACCGGCGCAGAAGTCCTCACCGAGCATCGCCATGGTATGGCCGAGCATGGCGGCGTCCACCGCGCTCGAGATCTTGGCCGCGCAGCTCGCCTTGGCGCCGTCGCACATGATGCCGCCCACGTTGGCGATCGTATTGACGACCGTGGAGCCCACCTGGGCATCGGTACCGCCGGCCAGGTAGGTCACCGCCGCGCCCGCGCCGGCCGCAGCGCACACCACGCCGCAGAAGGCCGAGAGGCTGCCGATGTAGCGCTTGAGGTGAAGCGCCGTGAGGTTCGAGATGCACAGGGCGCGCAGGAGCTGCTCGCGGGTGGCATGAACCGAGGCGGCGTACTCGATGACGGGCAGCGACACCGTCATGCCCTGGTTGCCCGAACCCGAGTTGATGACGACGGGCAGGGAGCAGCCGCCCATGCGCGCATCAGACCCCGCAGCCGCGCGGGCGCGCATGCGCGTCGTGACGTCGGCCGGGTGCATGGCGAGAATCGTGCGGCCGATCTCGCTTCCCCAGTGGCCGCGCAGGCCCTCTTCGGACACGGCGGTGTTGCAATCGATTTGGCGCTCAAGCAGGGGCTTCACGCGCTCAAGATCGATCTCGCGGGCAAACGCGCAGATGTTGGCTATGGAAAGACGGCGGTAGACTTCCTGGTTGTAGGCATCGTCACCCTCGTCGTGGGTGTCGCGCTGAATCGTCTCGCCGTCGCGAGTGACGTCGACGACGTTGGTGTGGCGGTCGCGCAGCGTGACCGAGGCGGTGTGGCCCGCGCCCGACACCTCCACGACGATGAAGAGGTTCGGCACGCCCTCGACAAGTTCGACCTCGCAGAAACCTTGTGCGATGAGGGCCTGGGCACGCTCGACAACCTCGGGCGTCACCGACTGGAGGACCTCGAGCTCACGGTCGGCGTCGCCACCGAGAAGACCGAGCACGGCCGCCACCTCGACGCCCTTGAGGCCGCCCGAGTTGGGCACGACAACGCTCTTGACGTTCTTGATGATGTTGCCGCTGCAGCGCACGACCATGTGCTCGACGGGCTCGCCGAGCGTGCGACCGGCAAGTGCCGCACCATAAGCCAGGGCGATGGGCTCGGTGCAGCCCAGCGCGCACACGAGCTCTTTGCCGAGCAGCTCAACGAACAGGGACGTGGTCTTCTCATCGGACGACTCGGCCATACGGGTGCTCCCTCTATATTCAAACCATACCTCAGGGTTGAAGAAATCCCATCATCTACCTGGGTATTTGCTTTCAGACACCATACTATATAGCAAGAGAGGCACCCCGCGCTAACTAGTGGAGCAACTCACTCCACGATTTAATAATGACGCCCGCTTGCGCCTGGATTTCGTCCGTTGGCTGCGTGGCTTGGCCGTTGACATGGCCCGCGCAGGCCATACCGGCCGACTGCGCCGTGCGAATGGCCGTGAGGTGATCCTCGAAGACGACGCACTCGTGCGGCTCGACGCCCAGACGGCGTGCGGCCTCCAAGAAGATGTCGGGATGCTCCTTGGTGTGATGCGCAACCTCGCAGCCGTGCACGCGCGTGTCGAACAGGCCCGCCATGGGCACGCGCGGCTCCATGGAGGAGACGACCTGGGGATCGTTGGTCGTGGCGATGGCCGTGAGGATGCCACGCTGCTTGAGGGCACGCACGTATTCAAGGGCGTCGGGGAACATCTGCACGTCGTGGGTGTAGTGCTCGCGGCCCATGCGGTTCCACTCGTCGCAAATCTCCTGCGGCGACTCTGCCAGGCCATATGCCTCAACCGTGTAGCGAGCGCCGTCCTCAAAACCAAGCAGCGCAAGCGTCTCAGCATACTCCGGGCTGTAGGCGAGACCGCGGGCGGCAAAGAAATCGCGGTCCACCTGCGCCCACACGTCACAAGAATCGGCCAGTGTGCCATCGAAGTCGAAGATGGCCGCGCGGAAGGCAAACGAGGAGGGGCGGAGCTGGTCGAGACAGACACGTTGAGCTGTCATGAGGTCGTGTTCGCTTTCGGTAGAGGCGGGAAGTGGCGAGGCCGGAGGGGCTAGCGAGACAATATGGCAGCCGATGGGGGCCGGAGCAAGGTCAGAGCGCACAACCGCATGGCGGCCGATGGGAGTCTCAAGGCAAGACTGTATGGTAGCCGATGAAGGCGGAGGAGTGCATCGAGCACGGCGGATGCCCCAAAGGGCCGCCCTGCTTTTGGAGACACGACCCTCTCGCCCGTGCACAGCGCCTGCTTGTCCAACCTGCTGAAAAATCGCTAACATACCGTAAATTAAGGCGCTTTGCCTTACCCGAATGCACGATATCAACCAGGCTTTGCAGGGCACCAACAAAAGGAGCAGTCCACATGGGAACGAACGCGTTTACCGACGTCCTCGACGAATACCAGGACGCCTTCGAGCTGCTCGACGCGTACGACCGCGAGGCCATCCCCCGCCCAGCCGGCACGCCCAGCACCTATGTTCTGGGCTACGAGGAATGCATGGAGCTCGTCGAGCAGATGCGGGCTCGCTTCAGCTCCGATTTGTTCGGCCGCGAGAAAGACGAGTCGTTCCGCAGCAGCATCGCGGCCATCTACCAGTCGTTTTCCGGCCAGGACATCTACCCTTCCGTGCAGGAGAAGGCCGCCAGCCTGTTGTATCTCGTCATCAAGAACCACTCGTTCCTCGACGGAAACAAGCGCATTGGGTGCGCGCTGTTCCTCTACTTCCTCGACCGCAACGGCCTTCTGACCGATGGGCGCACAGCACGACTTTCCAGCGGCATGCTTGTCGCCATGGCCCTCATGATCGCCGAGTCGCGCCCCGAGGAGAAGGAGACGATGGTCTCGTTGGTGATGAACTTCCTAGATTGAGCCCTGCTGCAATTCGCCGGGAAACACTATCTCATACCCGCCGTCGGGAAGCCATTTCAACTCGCCTTCGTAGCCCTCATCGGTGTGATGCAGCCAGTAGTCATAGAGAGGACCATCCGCTGGCGTGATGGGCGGCAGGCTCTCGAACCATTCCAGCTGCCGCTCGATGTACTCCTCATATTGGGACATCGTCAGTGTTACCCCATTATCAAACGTTATGGTCGGCTCCTCGGGCTCCGGGCCATGTGCAGGGCTAGCCATTTGCCTCTCCTCCATCCCCGCCGTCGGTGAACCGCGCGTTCCACAGGGCGTCGCGAGCGCACTCGGCCTGCCGCTGCGCCGAGCCGATACGTGCATATCGCTCTATTGGCTTTGCGCAGCGCAGAGGGTTGTTCACGCTGCAGTACGGATCGAAGTGTCGCAGGTAACCGAGGAGGTCACCCGTCTGGAACTCCGTCGTCCCCGGGAAGCCGTCCGTCTCGAACGGCCGGCCGGGCTTCAGCGGCACCCACCAGTTCCAGTCATCCTCTGGCAGCTCCGCGTTCGCAAGCGCCTCGCGAGCGCCGGCTATGAACCCCTCGATGGTGAACGGCTCATTGTCCTCGTCGTCCACAGGGGCGTGCTCCCTTTTGGAGAATGCCTCGAGAGCGGCAAGTGCCGCTTCGGCATCGCGCCCGTTCAACGCGGCCAACACGTTCTTCGCAATGCCTGCCAGGATGCGCTCCTCATCGGTCCCCCGGATATGCCGCTCGTGAAAGCCCGTCCCCATCCACTCCGCCTGCACGGTGATGCGGTCGCACAGCTCCCAGTGGTCGTCCCACAGCTTGCCGGCGATATCGCCCCAGCGCAGCAGCTCATCCGCCAGATCAAACCCATCCTCACCGATGGCCTGATGCAACGACATGGCAAAGTACACGGCCGTCTCCGCACGGTCGGGGTTCCAACCCTGCTCGTGCACGAGCCGGTGGTACGAGAGGCACTCGTTGGCACGGTCGCGGTGGTCGAGCGTCTCGGTGTTGGCCATGGTGGCAGCGACGTCGTTGACATCGATACGCCCGGCGCGCATGAGCGGCGCAAGCTCGTCCCACACGCGCCAGACCTCGTCCTTGTCATAGCGCATGACCGAATACGGCACGCACGATACGTATGCGCGCACCTCGGCCAGGCTCTGCAACGCACCCGGTTGAGGCCAAGGCCCCTCTGGATAGTCGCCCCACCACACCTTCAGAAGGTCCTCGGACGTGAGGTCGTCTTCCAGCCTCAGCCTCCCCTGGCGCAGGGTGACGATATGGCACGCGCCGTTCCCGGCGGCAGCGCCTTCCCGTGGCTCCAGCACAACATAGGAAGACGCGCGCTCGTAATAGAAGCGCTGCTCATCGGTCAACTCGTCGAGCGCCTCGTCAATCTCAAGCTGCGCCCGCTCTATGGCCGACTCCAGCGGCTCCCGCACGTACCCGTCGTCATCTGCAAGCAGCCTGGGAAAGTCAAGCACCCGAGACAGCCGCTCGATACGCCCGGGGTCCTCCTTTCCCACGATACGCTCGCCGGGAGAGCGTCGCGGCCCATACATCCCATGGTCAGTCGGGCAATGCTCAAAGAGACCCTCCACCCGATGGTACGCGTCCACCATCCTCTCCACCGAGACCGGCCCCTCGTACCAGTCATTCGGGAACCGGATTTTGATGTCGTCATCGTTCATTGCAACGCCTTTCGTTGGCTGTAGTCATGTGCATTGCCAATCAGTCCGCAAGCAGTTGGCTCAGCATGAGCTGCCTGTTGTCCATAAACAGCTTCGTGACCTGGTAGCTCCCCGTTTCCTCATACTCACATGCATGAATTGCGCCATCATCGAAGCAGAGAATCTCCGCACCAGGAATTGCCAATAGAATGGGGGAATGTGTGGCTATGAAAAACTGCGAGCCTTCCTGCGCGCACCTGTACATCTCGGCTAGCAGCGAGAGCTGCCTTTGTGGAGACAACGCCGCTTCGGGCTCGTCGAAAAAATAGAGCCCATCAGACTGAAAGTTGCTCTCGGAGAATTTCAAGAAGCTCTCCCCATGCGATTGACGATGATAGCCAACCGAAGAGTGCTTCTTATCAACGTATTCTTCCTCTTGAGTCGCAACGTTGTAGAAACTCTCAGCCCTCAGGAAAAAGCCCCACTCCTCTCTCCTCATCGACTTATGTTCCACAATCGCATCGCAAAGCTCTGAGTGGGTGTCCCGTGTGGAAAACGCATAGCTCTTCGTTCCCCCTTCTGGGTTGAACCCATGCGCAATCGCGATTGCCTCCAAGAGCGTCGATTTGCCGCTTCCGTTTTCACCGACAAAGAACGTAATTCGTTTGTTGAAATCAATCGCGTCAATGCCTTTCTCTCTGTTAGACCACCGTTGACATAAGTTGTCCGCCCCCGCCGGTAGGATGCCC
>UQBS01000054.1 GCA_900539345.1 uncultured Coriobacteriaceae bacterium
GGGGTGGGGGGGGGGGGTAGAGTGACTATTTTCACGAAGTGACGATGTCAGAGGGCCAATGCGGGTCTTCGTTCGGTTAAAAGCTCTACATTGCGTGTACACACAGACTGCCCCGTGCGTGCGGGGGCATATCCTGCGTGCAGACCATGCTGTATGTATGGGGCATGCCGTGCGGGCAAGCCATCCTGGAAGCGCAGGCCTGCTGTTCGGGGGCTTCTGCTGTGCTTGGTTGTGTGCCGCTGATTTGGGTGGGCGGCTTGAGCCCGAGGGCGCTAGGTTTCCCGTTTGAGGCGCTTTTCTCACGCCTGCCTGCTGTTTTGGACCCCTGGCCCTGCGCGGGTGTTTGTGCTTGCCGGCACATGTGCCATACTGGGACGACTGGATTCTCGGCGCTGCGTATGGGGTGCCGACGATACGCAAGGCAGACGACAAGGAAGCATGGAGCAACCATGAGCGCACAAACGAACAAGTCCAAGAGCAAGAAGCGCGCGGCGAGCCCGCTGGTTCCGGGGGCGCGCCCCGAGATCAGCCTGACTCCCGTGTTCGCCTATTTCGCCCAGGGTGCAGGCGGCGCCCCCGACATTGTGCGTACGGCCTACGCCCAGTTCTCCAAGGCGCTCGGCTTGAACGAGGGTGCTCTCGGCGTTGGCGTGCAGCGTGCCTTTACGACGTGGTTCGTGCTTGAGTACCGCCTGGCAAGTGGGAAGACGCCGCTTGAGCACTATGCGCTGTGCGCCCCGCGCCGCACCGAGTTGGAGCGTGCGCAGGCTGAGACGCTGCGCCAGGTTGCGGCCACCCAGCGTTTTGGCCTGTTCTGGGTGCGTGCGGCCGACAAGCATGCGGGCACGCTGGAGCTGGAAGACGCCCATGACGGCACTGCGTACACGGTGCACGACCGCGCCCGTGCGGCCGAGGTCGCCGAGGCTCCCGACTTTGTGCGCTCCCTTACCGAGGAGGGCAAGACGAACCTGCTGGTAGCTCATGTGGCCGAGGTTGCGGGCGAATGGCGCCTGCCGGCGGGCGTGCTTGCGCTTCGCTACGACTTGGATGAGGAGGCGTTTGCGTCTTCGTTTAGGCGCACGTGGGACATGGGCCAGCAGATCGGATATCTGGACATGGCGCTTGTCGAGCTTGGCGGCACGGGCGTCTCTTCCGCCCGGCCCGATGCGGCTGCGCCGTTCGAGGTGGATGCCACGCAGTTTGCGTGCGCGGATTGCGAGCCCGAGCCTTCTCCTGCGCGCCCCGCCCCGCGCGTCGTCCTCGACGGCCCAGCGTCGGAAGTGCCCGGCATGACGGTGGCGCCCGAGCGCCGCGAAGGCGCCCTGATGGACGCCGCCCGTCTCTACGGTCTGCTCGCCCGCGATTTCTCATTGACTCCTACCTGGGCAGATGTCATCGAGACGGTGCGTACGCGCAAGGATAACGAGGAGGCGGCCGATGTGGTGCGCAATCTGTTTGGTCCGAACGCCGAGGCTCTCAACTCGCTTGACGATGCTGCCTTCCAGGATATGCTCTACTGCATCATCCTGGCCTGGAACCTGCTTCCCCACGACGTCTTCGACGGCAAGTCCCCTGCCGAGATCTACAACGGCCGATAGGGCCTCGCGCGGGCGGCGTTTGAGGCCAAGGCTTGCGAGGCGCTGCCTGCGGGAAGCTTGCGCGCTCACCCGCCGCCGAACCGTACGGAGCCCAGCGCGGGGTAGTGCCCGCAGGGGCTCTCGGCGTCGGTGCCCTGCAGGCTGCGCTATGGCGACAGGCAAGATGCTTTCGCACTCATAACGCTGAGAGTTCAGCCCCCGGTGAACAACGCTTGCGCGTGAGATCGCCGGGGGCTGATTGCGTTTGATGGGCGCACGTTGTAGGCGGGCCTGCTAGTACGACACCTGGCAGGGGAGGCCGAGGGCACGCACGCGTTCGGCGATGGCGTCGAGCACCTCGGCCGGAGCCTTCTCGAGGCCTTGGGCGGGCGTGGGACGGTCGATGGTGTAGATGGTGACGGCCTGTGGGGCAATGCGCTTGAGTGCCTCCAGCCAGGGGGCAACGTACTCATCGCCGGTGTTGTCGCAGCTTCTGCCCTCATACGAGCCGCGCAGGAAGATGGTTTGCACGATGACGTGGCCCTTGTAGGAGGCGAGCGTCTCAATCTGATGCTCCACGTCGTAGGGGCAGCAGGGGCGGTCGAGGAACTCGATGAAGTCGGGGTCCACGGTGTCGAGCTTGAGGATGTTGTCGTCCACGAGCATGAGCGCCTCGCGTACGGCGGGGCGGTCGGCCATGGTGGCGTTGGAGAGCACGGCGATCTTGCAGCCGGGGGCGTACTGGTCACGCAGGCGCACGGTGGCGCGCACTGCCTCGGGGAACGAGGGCGCCGCCGTGGGTTCGCCGTTGCCGGAGAACGTGACGACGTCGGGCAACACGCCGGCCTCGCTCATCTCGCGCAGCTTTGCCTCGAGGGCCGCCTCGTATTCCTCGGCGCTCACGCAGCCCTCGTGCGTGCGGCGCTCGGCATTGAAGCCGTCCTCGCAGTACAGGCAGTCGAACGTGCAGATCTTGCCCGACGCCGGCATGAGGTTGACGCCCAGCGACACTCCCAGGCGACGGCTGTGGATAGGCCCGTACACGGGACCGGGGTGCAACTTCGTAGGCATGGCGGCTTCCTCTCTTCGACGAAAACTGCCTGCATGGTAGCGCACGCGCGGCCCCGCGGCCCGCACGTTGTGTGAAAGTTGGCAGGCGTCATGCCGCAGGGGAGATGTTTCCGCAAAACCGGGGTTCTCCAGCCACGCCCAAGGGTGTTGCGAGGGCTGCAGCGAGGCCAAGCCCTCGGTCGATTCAACGGACAACAAAATGCCTGGTAGAACGCGTGCCCTGTTTTTCATGCGGCATACCGGGCGGGCGATTGCCTTCCGCTGCCTGCCCGAAGTGGCTGGAGAACCCCCAAAACGCGGAAGTATCTCAACTTTTTTGCTCCCAAGGCGGTTTTGAACGGCCGTCCTCGTGCCGAGGGGGAGAAGAGGACGTAAGCTCAGCGCAAACAGCTTGACCTGTGGTGCCAGATCACTCTCCATTCAAAAGAGATTTGGCATGAACTTCTCGTCAGCAGCGAGAAGTTTTGGACGCAACTTCCCCTCATCGGCGAGAAGTTTATGCGTCAACTTCTCGTCATTGGCGAGAAGTTTTGCCACTAACTTCTCCTCGACGGCGAGAAGTTGTAAACTAGCGTGATGTATATGCACATGCGAGGAGGGAGCGGGGTATGGCGCCTACACTTCAAGACTATGCAGCACTCGTGCAGGAGGCGAGGGAATTTGAGCTGCCCGTCCTGTCGCGCCGGGCTGACATTATGGGGCTGCTGCCTGCGCCTGCCGTATTCAACCTCGTTCATATCATTACGGGAATCAGGCGTTGCGGAAAGACGTTTTATGCTTTCCAACTTATGAGCGACTTGCTTCGCAGCGGCGTGCCTCGCGACCGCATGTTCTATTTCAACTTTGCCGACGATCGTCTCAAGCCTGCTCCGGCATCGCTGCTCAACGACATTCTCGAAGAATACTGGCGCCAGGTGCCGCAGGCTCGTCGAGAGGGCGCGTATCTGTTCTTGGACGAAGTGCAGGAAGCTGATAACTGGCAGGGCTTTTGTCAGCGTGTTGCTGAGCACGAACGCGTGACGCTCGTCATTACCGGGTCGTCTTCCAAGCTGTCATCCGATGAGATCGCGACGTCGTTTCGCGGCCGTTCTCAGGAACATCCGATGTTCCCCTTGTCATTCCGCGAGTTTTGCGAGTTCAAGGGACTTGTTGTGCCAGATGCGGATGAGCTCCGTCATGCCGGGACGGTTTCGCCTCAGGTTCGTACGCAGCTGGAGGCATCGTTCGACGAGTATCTGACTCGCGGGGGCTTCCCGGGTGTTCAGAAACTGTCCGGTTCCGATTGCATCTCGATGCTCCAGGCGTACATGCGCGACGTGGTAGCGCGTGACGTCGTTGAGCGTTACGGCCGCCCCGATATTTCTCTGGTCAATCAGGTCGCGTTATTCGGCCTGCGCAACACAGCATGCGATTTGTCTATAAACAAGCTGGTAGAAGGCCTGCGTTCTGTTGGGTATAAAACTTCCTGGGATACGGTTAACGAAGTTGTGCGGCTCTTTTGCCAGGCGCATTTGTTCAGCCTGTTGCCTGAGTACTCGGTGGCGCTTTCGCCCGATTCAACTCAGGTCCAGAAGGTGTATGCAATCGATTCGGGCATGGCCTATGCCACCGCGCGGGCGAACCAGCAGGATATTGGCAAGCGCCTTGAAACGGCGATATACATTGAACTGATGCGCCGCATGGCCGGCAGCCGGGTGGAAGCCGTGACATCATATACGGTGCCGTCCGCGAAAAAGGAGAAGGTCGACTTTCTCGTTGGGGATGCCCTGGCGCTGGAGCCGTACGCTTTGTACCAGGTAACAGTGGACATGACCGCCGAGAAAACGCGCCGCCGGGAATTGGGGTCCCTGGAAGCGGCCATGCTGAAGACGGGCATCGCGAACGGGACGGTGATAACCCTGCGTGAAGAGGGGAGCGCGCAGGTCGCTGGCGGGCAGATTGCTATCATCCCTGCCTGGAAATGGGCGTTGTTGGGGGTGTAAGCCAGTGTCCGACCAACCAGCTTGCGTGCCTGGGTTCTTCGCGGCCTGACTCACGGCTGAGCCGACCGAGTTTGCGCCCGCTCGGCCTGCCTATTTGCTCACATCCTTCCCTACGAACCAGAAGTTGTCGTGGTCGAAGTCGATGAGGCCGTCTTTCTTCATGCGGTTGAGCTCGCTGGAGAGGGCGCTGCGGTCCACGCACAGGTAGTCGGCGAGCTGCTGGCGCGAGTAGGGGACGGTGAAAACGCCCTGCTCGTTGCCATGGCGGGCCTTTTGGGTGGAGAGATAGCTCATGAGGCGGCCGCGGATTGTGCGCGGCGTGACGTCGGCGATCTTGCGGGATAGGGCGAGGTTGCGCTGCGCCAGGGCGCTGAAGAGGTTGCGCACCAGACGCGAGTGATACGAGCAGGCGGTGGGGCAGGTGCACAGGATGCGCTCAAAGTCGATGAGGGTCACCGTGGAGTCGACGGCCGCGACGACGTCGACGTCGACTGTCATGCCGGTTGCGGCGAAGGCCTCGGCGAACACGTCGCCCGCGCCCGCGCTGCCCAGAATCGAACGATTGCCCAGGGCGTCGGTGCGCTCGGTGATGATGCGGCCGTCCATGACGAACCCGATGCAGCGCACGTTGTCGCCGCGGCGCACGATGTACTCGCCTTTGCCGTAGGAGCGCTCCTGGGCCCCAAGGCACCCGAGAACCTTTTCGCAGTCTTGCGGGGCGATACCTCGGAAGAGCGCGCCGCGCTTGTACTGTTCGCCGCGGTTGGGCAAGGTGTCGGAGATGGCCATGCGACTGCACTGCGCCATGAAAGCCTGCTTTCGGTCGTGGGGCCCAAGCGTGGGCCGCCGGTGTTGCCTCGCACTATAGCGGTGCGTCACAGTAAGTTGCAATATCAACATTCATTTCGCATAACGCCTTGTATTTTGCCATTGTGAAGAGACTGTTTGTAGTTTCACATGTTGTACCTACAACAGACAGGTCCAGCTGGCCCCAGTACTCTGGGCGCGTTGTGTTTCGATTAGGACTGGGAGGCCATCATGGGTTGTGGGATGTTTTGTTTTCAGTGCGAGCAGACCGCCGGCGGCAAGGCGTGCGCCGGGCGCGCCGGTGTGTGCGGAAAGACCGCCGAGGTCGCTGGACTGCAGGATGAGCTGACGGGTGCGCTCGTGGGCCTGGCCCGCGCTTGGTGCGCCAAGGGTAAGGCCACGGTGTGCGACAGCGCCTCGACGCTCGTGGAGCATGCGCTGTTCGCCACGCTGACCAACGTCGACTTCGACGCCGTGGACATCGCCGCCCTCACCGCTCAGGTGCGCGAGCGCTCTGCTCACGCCGCCGGCAGTGCGGCCGCGGTGGCCGAGCTCGACATGGCGCAGGTATGGGAGGCGCAGGAAGACGTGCGCAGCCTGAAGTCGCTTCTCCTCTTTGGCATGCGCGGCATCGCGGCGTACGCCTATCACGCCCGTATCCTTGGCAAGATGGCAAACGCCGAGGTGGACACCTTCCTCATGCGCGGCTTGGCCGCCCTGGGCGACGACCTTGGGGCAGACGCGCTCCTGCCGCTCGTGCTTGAGGCTGGCGGGGTCAACGCCACCTGCATGCGCCTGCTCGATGAGGGCAACCTCGAGCATTTCGGCTCGCCTGCGCCCACGCAGGTGGAGCTCTCGGTGGAACCCGGCCCGTTCGTCGTTATCTCTGGCCATGACTTGGCCGATCTGGAGCAGCTCCTCGAGCAGACTGACGGCCGCGGCGTCAACGTGTACACCCATGGCGAGATGCTGCCCGGCCATGCGTATCCCGCGCTCAAGGCACACCCGCAGCTCAAGGGTAACTTCGGCGGCGCTTGGCAGACCCAACAGACCGACTTCGCCGACATTCCCGCGCCTGTGGTGTTTACCACGAACTGCCTCATGCCGCCCAAGGCGAGCTATGCCGATCGCGTGTTCGTCACCGGCCCCGTGGCTTACCCGGGCATGGAGCGCGTGGATGAGGACGCCGAGGGCAAGAAGGACTTCTCCCACGTTATCGAACGCGCCCTTGAGCTGGGCGGATATGCTGAGCGTCAGGAGCGCACGGGCATCAACGGCGGCTCTGTGGTGACGACAGGTTTCGGTCATGACGCCGTGATGGGCGTGGCCGGCCAGGTCATCGAGGCTGTGAAGTCGGGCGCCCTCAAGCACATCTTCCTTGTGGGCGGCTGCGACGGCGCTCGCCCGGGGCGCAACTACTACACAGAGTTCGTGAAGGCGACCCCTGCCGACACGCTCGTGCTCACGCTTGCCTGTGGCAAGTACCGCTTCAACGACCTCGACCTGGGCTGCGTCCCGGGCACGGGGCTGCCCCGCCTGCTCGACATGGGGCAGTGCAACGACGCCTACAGCGCCGTGGTGGTGGCGCTCGCCCTGGCCGAGGCTTTTGGCTGCACGGTGAACGACCTGCCCCTGACGCTCGTGCTTTCATGGTACGAGCAGAAGGCGGTCTCCATCCTGCTCACCCTGCTCAACCTGGGCATCAAGGGTATCTACCTGGGCCCGACGCTGCCCGCGTTCGTGAGCCCCGCGGTGCTCGACGTGCTCGTGAGCCAGTTCGACATCCACCCCACCACCACGCCCGACGCCGACCTCAAGGCGATTCTGGGGTAGGGGAGGCTGGCGAGGTGCTGTGCCTTGTTCGATAACGTAACGTAAACAAAAAGCCAGTCTACCGGGATTTGTTCCGGCGGGCTGGCTTTGTTTGTGAGCGCATGTGGGAAACGGGCTGTTGAGCGGCTTGCATGCAGGAGGTTCGCCCTGTATGCAAGCCGACTCGCGGCAGGCATACCTTTTCCAGTTGACGCGGGAACTCGCCTCCCCGCGCTGTGCGAATCAGCCTGCGGCTAGCTTACTTCTCCCAACCGGCGCGGATGACCTCGAGCGGGCGGAGCAGCTCGACCTCGATCTCGGTGCCCTCGGGCATGCAGTTCTCCTCGAGGGGCAGGGTGTAGATGGCGTCGGTGCCGGCGATGGTCTGGGGAACGCCGCAGCTGCGGGGGATTTCGTGAGCCACAAAGCCGCCCTTGCCGTCATCAGTCAGACGCAGGCGGAAGAGGCGCTCCATGGGCTTAGGCATCTTGACGTCGAAAGCCAGCGTGGCCTTCACGCGGGGGTACCTTACGACGGGCATGTCCCACCACTGGGCAACCAAGCCGCGGATGAGCCAATCCATGCAGAGCCAAGCGGCGCCCACGGGGCCGGGGACGTTGACGACGGGCTTGCCGTCGATGACGGCCATGCCCACGGGACGGCCGGGCACGCAGCGCACGCCATGCTTGAAGTAGGTGCTGCGGGCCTTGAGCATCTGGGAGTTGTAGTCCTCAGAGCCCTTCGAGGAGCCGGCGTTGATGATGATAATGTCGGCCGCCTCGAGTGCACGGTCGAGGGCGGCCTCAAGGTCGGCCTGGTTGTCGGTCACGAAGGGGTAGCAGATGGCCTCGCCGCCCCACTCTTCCACCATGCCGGACACGAGCAGGCTGTTTGCCTCGAGGTTCTGGCCGCGCTTGGGGAAGCTGCCCCAGGGCACGAGCTCGCTGCCGGTGGGGACGAAGGCCACGCGCGGACGGGCGAAGACCTTGACCTGGGCATAGCCGCCCACGGCCGCTGCGGCAACGACCTCGGGGGTCAGGCGCGTGTGAGCAGGGGCGATGAGCGTGCCGGCCTTTGCGAGGGTGCCGGCGGGGTTCACGTCGAGACCGGGCTTGATGTTTTCGAGCACCTTGGGATCGAAGGTGGGCAGGCCCTGCTCGTCGAAGGTGACGTCCTCGACGGCGATGACGGCGTCGAAGATGTCGGCGAAGTCGTCGCCCGTGTCGGCGCGGGCGAAGTCCACGCCGTAGACCCAAGCGGAGGTGTCGGGCATGCCGTTGGCGAAGTCAGCCGAACGCACGGCCACGCCGTCCATGCGGGAGGAGCGCACCACGGGCAGGTTGTACTTGACCGTGAGATCCTCGGCCAGGACGCGGTTGCGCGCATGGGCAAGGTCGACGACCTCGACGCGCGGCGCGGGCTGCCACTCCTTGCGATACGCGGCCAGGGCCTCAGTGCGGGTGAGGGACTCGTCGTAGATGAAATCCATGGTGCCGGTCTCCAATCCTTGCTTGTCTGCCTGCTTGGGGCAGGTAGATTGATTACGTTACACTTTATTTGCGTACAGGCGAACTATTCTGCCTGCGTCTTTTGCACACAGCGCTCCATGATACCCCTTTGCACGTGCGAAAGGGCAGCATCGCCGGCGAGTTCTTTTGCGAGGTCGGTGTACAGCGTGCTGGAGGTTGCCTCGTGGGGCAGCATCGCGGCACTGCGGCCGGCAAAGGCGGGAATTCTCTCAAAGAGCGGGTCGCCGACCCAGGCGAACCCGGGGTTCTTGCGTACCCAGGCGATGAGCTCACGCTCGCCGACTTCGAAGAGGTTCCCAGGTTCGGCAAGCGTGGGGTCCGCGGAGAACCGCGTTGCCACGACGACCGGGGCCGAAAGGCCTGCCTGGGCTAGGGCGGCGCGCACATGCTCGCGTAGGCTGCACATGGCCACCTGCTCGCCGAGGAGCAGGATGGGGGAGGGCGCGGCATCCGCGAGCGTGGGGCCGACGGTCTCGTGGATTGCCTCGTCGGCGGACGCGCTGCATGCAGGTTTGGACATGCTTGTAGCGGCGATGTTTACGGCTTCGGCCGCGCTGGTGGTGACGTCGTGCGTGGTTTTGGGGGTGCCCATGGCGGCCTCGCCGGTAGCTGCGGTTTCGAGGGAGTCTGCAAGCTCGGCTACGCTTCTGGTCGCCTCCTGCTCCTCGTTCCACAGGCAAAGTGGTTCGCCCTGGGTCTCTCCGCTCGCCGCCTTTCGCACGAGCTCAGCGAGCACGCGTGCATCCTCGGCGCACCAAGGCCTGCCCACAACGTAGGGCACGCCGCAGCGTTGCTGCAGCTCACGTGCGGCGGCGAGGCCCGACCAGGCAACTACGACGCTTGCGTCGGCCTGTCCGGCTGCGGCCACGTCGTCGAGCGTGTAGGAACCCGCCGTGGAGAACGCGATTTCAAGCCCGGCTTCCTGCAGCCAGCCAAGGCAGGCCTGCATGTCGGCCTCGCCCATGAAGTCCTGCGCCGTGAGTCCCAGCACGTTGACGCGAAGGGACGCTGTCTCGTCGCGAGCCGCCGTGGCCTCAGATGCGCGGGCGAAGCGGCTCACGAGGGCCTTGAACGCACGAGAGGCGCCGCGTGCGTAGGTCTCGAAACCGCAGGTCTCGATGCCCAGCGCGGGCACGCCGGCGCGTTCCTCAACATCGCAGGCGATGCCGGGCAGGTTCATGCCGGTCACGGCGGGCACGGGCGTACCGAGCAGGGCCGCGCATGAAACGCCCAGCTCATGCACACCTTCCGCCGTCTGCTCGACGATGCGTTCCTCATCGCCCAGCACAGCCTCGAGCGTGCGCAGCTGTGCGGAGAAGGCGGTCTTGCGACGACGCGCCCAGCGAGGCTCGTCGTACTCGGTGTAGTTGCGCGTGCAGCAGCCTGCGTCCACGAGCACCACGAGGCAATCCAAGCCAAAGAGCACGCCCGCGGCGCCGGAATAGTCACCGGCGGGCGGCGGCAAAAAGAGCGACAGGCGTGCCATCTATGCGTCCCACCTTTCCGTATGCTCCATGCAGGCAGCGATGCTGTCCATGAGCTTCTCGATTCCCTCGTAGCCGAAAAGGCCCTCGTCGTGGTACATGTCGGGCGAGTGGTCGGCGCGTAGCAAAAAGGCGGCGTCGCGGCCCAGTGCCACGCAAGCGCGGGGAATCCTCAGCTCAGCCATGGCCTCAAGGCCCTGCTTGCGTACGACGACAATCTCAGGGTGTTCGCGCATGAGCTCCTCTTCGGCCTTGGTGTCGTTACCCTTTGAATGAAGCGCAAACACGGCGGCGACGTTGAAGCCAGCCTTGATGAGGGCGAGTGCCAGCGAGAACGGCATGAGCGAAGCGCAGGTGTCCACCACCACGGGCAGCTCACCCACGGCGGCCAAGGCGCGCGCGGTCGCCTCGTCTGCCAGCGCGCGTGCCCTGACCAGCAGGCTCTCGGCCGCATCGAGGCGCAGGGCTGCCGAGAGCGTGCCGTTGTACAAAGAGCTCGTGGTTTCCGCGCCCGTGGTTGTGCCCGCCGCTCGCACGCTAACGCCCGTGTCTATGGCTGCGCCCGGTGTGCCTGCGCCGGTTTCTGTGCTCGAGTCTGTATCCGCCGTGTCTTCACCTGCGCCCTCATTCGTTACATTATCAAACAGCGGCACACTGAGGGCCAGACCGAGCATCTCGTAGCGGCGTGCGAGCTCGTCGGGGTCGTAGCAGGCGGGCCAGTATATCCAGGGGATTCCCAGGCGCTTCTCCATCATCTGGCAAGCGTTCTGCCCCAGGTGGGACACGGCGATGTTGAAGCGGCTGCGCGCCAGGGCGGAGTACTCGTCGAACGTCGAGCACGCAACAAGCTCGCGCAGCACCGGAACACCGAGCGCCTTCAGGTATCCCCGCAGCTCACAGCTGTCGGGCACGCTCACAAAACCGCCCACGGCGTTGACGCCGGCGTCGCGCTCCTCGGCGGGCACGGGTTCGAGCGCTGCGTAGTGGTTCGTGTGGATGTCGACGGCGACGTTGCCGCGCACGTCGGCTGCCACAGGGCTGATGCGCGACAGCAGGAAGCGCGTGCCGGGGTGCCGTGCGCTGAGCTCCTCCACAAGGGCGGCCCCGTCGGTGCCGATGAAGTCATCGATGCAGTTGACGTAGAGCGTGATCACGCGCGGGGTGGGTTCGATGGCGTCGAGCACCTCGTCCACCGCGTCGTGCACCATACCGATGTAGTCGCCCAATGCGATGTCTGCCTGGGAGAACGTGAGGAAAGAGGCGTGGTCGGCCTCGCCGTTCTTGAGCGTGCGGATGCCTTGCCTGCGTCCGCACGACCCCGGGCACAGGTAGAGCGTGTGGCTCTCGGGGATGCGCAGGAGGGTCTTTTTCCTGCCGTTGTCGGGAATCTGGTAGCTGAGCTGGCTCATGTCGCTAACGCACCTGCCCGTGTTGACGGCTGCCTGCTGGGCGTCGCGCTCCACCTCGTCGGCAAGCGCCTGGTACGCCGCGGCCTCCTCGGAGTCGGGGAAGCAGGCAACTACCATTCCGCTTCCGTCCCCCTGAAACCCAAAAGCGGGCGGGTCGGCCCCCAGCCTTCCCGCCCGCGTTCTATGACTGCAAGGCCTGCGTACGGCACCCATTGTATGGCGGTGCGCCTGGAGAGGTGCGCTTGTGTTGTAATCCGCACGTAGCCCAGGCAAAGGTATACGGTCTTGCCCGATTCGTCCGTTGCAAAAGGCACGTGGGCCATGCGTGGTTGTTCGTGCGGCGCTTATGCGCAGGTTATAGGTGCTAGCACCGGCGCGTTTACTTCAGTACGAAGTTGTTGCGGTAGAAGTCGATCGCCCCGTCCTCGTGCAGGCTTGAGAGCTCGCGCGACAGGGCCGAGCGGTCCACGCACAGGTAATCGGCTAGCTCCTGGCGGTTGTAGGGCACCGTGAACCTGCGCGTGCCGAGTCGCTTTGCCTCGTGGTTGAGGTAGGCCATCACCTTGCCGCGGATGGTGCGGCGCAGGCGGATGTCGAGCGTCGCCATGAGTTCGGACGACAGTGCGGCCACCGAGCGGGCGAGGTTGTCCTTGACGGCCTCGGTCCAGGCGCGCCCGCGCCCGGGCGTGGTGGGCACGTAGTCGGTGGTGAAGGTGAGCACGCGGCATTCCTCGCGGGCCACGACGTCGTAGGTGGGCACAGGCTGATCGCCGAGGGTCTTGCCACACGAGATGACCTGGCCCGGGCAGAACAGGTGCAGGATGGAGCGGTTGCCGTTCTCGTCGTACACGTAGCCGTCGGCGTAGCCTTCCACGAGGTAGGCGGCGCAGCGCCTCTCAGGGTCGGAGTCGCGGATCAGGTCGCCGGCATCATAGGCGATATAGCGTGCGCGCAGCATGGCGAGCGCACGAGCGCGGTCGGCTTCGTCAATCCCCTCAAGCAAAGGGGTGTCCAGCGGGATGTCTCCCACCGTCAGAATGTGTCGCATGTAGTCCCTCCCAAAGGACGCCAAGCTCTTTTGTGCGCGATTGTACCTGTTTCGGCCCAAAGGACAAAATCGAGCGGTCAAAAACGGACGCTGGGTGCCCAGCCGGGGCAATTTTGCTCGGGGCGGGCCGTCTCGGACGCTGCGCTATCCGCCCTGTTGTGCGTGACTGCATTTGAGCAATCGGGGGTCTGCTGTGGGCGCTGGGTATCCACTTTGCGGTGCGCGACGGTGGCCGGTTGGGCGGGGAACCTGTCGCGCCCGGGCGGACAGGCGACCTGCCGGCGCCTGGGCGGGTGGGAGCCTGCCTCGAGTGCCGGTCGATGCCGCGTGTTTTACGGTGTGGTTCGGGCAGGGCCGTGCGTATTTCGCGGCATGGCTCGCGAGGGCATGCATCGGCCTTCTTTCGTGGTATTCCATCCATGGCTGTCTCAAAAACCTGCCAGCCGATGCCTGCGGGACAATGCTGCGCGTGTCTCGCAGCGCTTCATCGAATGTTTTATCTGGTAGACGTGATGTATTGAGAGCAAAGGAGTGCTCTGTGGAACCGATTGTCGACTATATCTGCTCGCAGTTGAAGGAACTCACGGCCATCCCGAGCCCCTCGGGCTTCACCAAGCAAGCAACGGCGTACGTATGCGCAACGCTGGAGGGCATGGGTTACGAGCCGCAGCTCTCGCGCAAGGGCAACGTGATGGTTGAGCTGGGCGGACAGGGAAGCCCTCTCGTGCTTGCCGCGCACGTTGACACGCTCGGCGCCATGGTGCGCTCGGTGAAGAAGACCGGCAGGCTTCGCCCCACCACGCTCGGCGGGCACCAGTGGAGCACGGCTGACGGCGAGAACTGCACGGTCCACACGCGCGACGGGCGCGTCTACACGGGCGTCGTGCTCAACAAGGAACCCTCGGCGCACGTGGCCGACAAGAAGACGGAGATCGTCGAGGAGAACATGGAGATCCTGCTCGATGAGAACGTTTCTACCAAGGAGGAGACGCTTGCGCTCGGCGTGCAGCCCGGCGACATCATCGCGCTCGACCCGCGCACCGTCGTATCTGAGAGCGGCTACATCAAGAGCCGCTTCCTTGATGACAAGCTCTCCGCCGCCATCCTGCTCGGCCTGGCCAAAGCCGTGCGCGACGAGGGCCTCGTGCTCAACCGTAAGGTGAGCCTGCTTTTCACCGTGTATGAGGAGGTGGGCCACGGCGGCAGCTTTGTGCCGGCCGACACCGAGGAGATGATTTCGGTGGACATGGGCTGCGTGGGAGACGACCTGGGATGCACCGAGCGCATGGTGTCCATCTGCGCCAAGGACTCCGGCGGTCCCTACAACTACGAGGTCGTAAGTGAGCTGGCGGATCTCGCTCGCGAGCTTGGCCTCGACTACGCCATCGACGTCTACCCGCACTACGGCTCGGACGTGGAGGCCACCCTGCGTGCCGGTTTCGACATCCGCCACGGCCTCATCGGCCCGGGCGTCTACGCCTCCCACAACTACGAGCGCTCCCACACCGACGGCGTGCGCAACACCTACGACCTGCTCCGCGCCTACGTGACGCGATAGGGGACGCTCGGGAGCCGCCTGACGTGCTGGCGCGTGGCTCTTTTGGCAGAGAATTGAGTTTCGGAGTAGTTTAGAGGTCCCCATTGGCAATGAAACGAGTTTCGGAGTAGTGAAATTGCCGGCGTTCTGCCTGGAGACCGGGTTTTGAGGCTGTTTTAAACGGAAAAGCCCTTGGTTTCAGGCTTTGGCCTGGTCCTGCATCGTTGTTTTGAACATATTGATATGGCCACCTCTACTCCGAAACTCAATTTACTGCCAACGGGGTTGCGGCGACTACTCCGAAACTCGTTTGGCTGCCAGTCGGTCGGGAAAAACTACTCCGAAACTCGTTCTGCTGCTAAAACTGTTCTATCTGTACTAGAACAACTAGAACAACCGTGGTACACTGACAGTCAAAGAGAAGGCGATGCAGAGGAGGGCACATGATCGTTCGCATCGATCAGTCGTTGGGAGTTCCCATATACCAGCAGGTAAGGGACCAGGTTGTGGCGGCGATTGCCGCAGGGGAATTGGTTGAGGGCGACGCGCTGCCGTCGGTCCGGGCACTCGCGGTGGATTTGGGCATCAACCTGCACACGGTCAACAAAGCGTATGCATTGCTGCGCGACGACGGCTATCTTGTGGTGCGCGGCCGGGCGGGGGCGTTTGTCGCCAAGCCCATGCGCACGCGCGACGAAGGTCTCGCTGCTGAGACGGACAAGCGTTTGAGCAACGCCCTTGCTGCCGCAGCGCGCGACTATGCTGCGGCCGGCGGCGACGGGCAGGCGTTTCTTGCGATGGCAAAAAGCCTGGCAGACACGGTGTTCGACGCGACATCGACATCGGTTGCGCCTAAAGCCGACAACTCCGGCCGTACTCAATCCCCTCGCTAAGGAGGAGCCTCATCATGACTGACGTTACGATTGCGATGATTGCCTTGCTCGTTGGCACTCTTGTGGTAAGCGGAGGCTTGCAAGCCGCTATCCCTTACATGATGTCGAGCCGCGAGCTGTTCGCCGTCACGGTTCCCCCGATTGCGCATACCGAGCCCGAAGTGCGCCGCATGAAGCGTACCTATGCGCTCGCGGTTGTCCTGCTCACGCTTGTCGGCATCGCCGCCGTTGTGGCATGTGGCATCGCCACAAGCTGGGGCGACGCCGTCGCTTGGGTCATGGTTGGCGCCGTGTTGCTCCAGGGCGTCGTCTCCTTCGCTCTCATGCTGCGTTTTCGCGCGAAGGTGAAGGCCCTCAAACAGGAGCGCGGCTGGCGGGCGGTGTCGATGGAGCGCGTGACGGTGACCGACAACCCCGACGGTTCTCCACTCCTGCGCCCGGCTCCGCTTGCCGCCGAGCTGGTGTGTCTGCCGCTCATCGCGCTTACTGTTGCCCTCGGGTTCATGCTCTATTCCCAAATGCCTGAGCAGGTGCCCATGCATATGGACTTGGCAGGAAACGTGAACTCTTATGCGGACAAGTCCCTCTGGCTCGTGGCGTTTCCGCCGTTGCTCCAGCTGTTCGTGTGGCTTTGCGTTGCCGGCGCGCACCTCTCCATCGTGCGTTCCTCGCGTCCCGTCGCGCCTGAGGCGCCGCATGCGAGCGCCCTGGGTTATGCGCTGTTCGCCCGCGCATGGAGCCGGTTCACGCTGGCGATGAACGTCCTGCTCATGATTGCATTTGGCATCTTGCCTCTGTGCATGGCGGGCTGGGTGAGCCTGGGTGCGTGGGGAATCGCGCTCACCGTGCTCGTTGTTGCCATCCTGGCGTGGAGCATTGTGCTGTTCGTGCGCTATGGACAGAACGGTTCTCGCGCCGTGGGGCTCGCTCATGGCGATGACGAGATGCGCACCGACCAGGATGAGCATTGGAAGGCGGGCGTCTTCTACTGGAACCCCGACGACCCGGCCGTGTTCGTAGCCAAGCGTTTCTCCGTTGGCTGGACCATGAACTTTGCCCGTCCCGCGAGCTGGCTTTTCATCCTTGGCCTGTGCGCGCTCATCGTCCTTGTCGTCTTGCTGAGCATGCGCCTGGCGTAAGTCGGGCAGGGGATAGGGGTACGCGCATAAAGAGCATTGTCGCTCGGGGCTGTCTTGGGGATTTGAGACATGAATGGCCGTTGTAATCCCAGTTGATGGCAATTGAAAACACAAGGCCTGGTACCAGAGGAATCCCGGTGCCAGGCCTTGCGTGTGAGTTATCGAAGCCGCCCCTTGCGGTGTGGGCACCCCTGGCGCTCAGTTATCGGCGCCCTCTGCCCGCTCGTCTATCCCTCAAAGGGGAACGCGTACTCCAGGCCCAGCTCGTCGCGTACGTCGGTGAGCTCGCGTTGGACCGACTCGCCCACGGGCACACCCTTGTCCTTGCGGTCGAGCCAGACAAGGTACTCCTTCTCGCCGGCGGTGTAGATGCGCTCCTCGCCCGGAGCCTTCTCGGAGGCGCGCAGTGCACGGCAGATGTCGCCGGCCGTCTTGCGGAACACATCGGCGCCCATGAAGGCCTCGGGATCCACCACGAAGAAGAAGTGGCCCAGGTGGTACATCTGCGGGCTGCCGTCAGGCGCCACGCCGGTGAGCGCCTTCATGAACTGGCCGCCCGACAGGGCCGCCGAGAGGATCTCGACCACGGCAGCGTATCCGTAGCCCTTGTAACCTGCGAGTTCTTCGCCCACGCCGCCCAGGGGAGCGAGCGCCGCCTCGCCAGCGACGAGCGCGCGCAGAATCTCTTCGCTGTCGGTCATTGTCTTGCCGTCGTGGCCCACCACCATGCCAGCGGGCGTTGGCTTACCCTGGCGCGCGTAATACTCGATCTTGCCGCGCTGCACGATGCTCGTGGCGCAGTCGATGCAGAAGGGGAAGTCCTCGTCGGTGGGCAGCGAGAAGGTGAGGGGGTTCGTGCCCATCATGTTCTCCACGCCGAAGGTGGGGGCGATGGAGGGGCGGGCGTTGGTGCCGGTGAGGCCGATGAGCCCCTGGCTGCTGGCCATGTTGGTCCAGTACCCGGCGATGCCGTAGTGCGTGGAGTTGCGGATGGCGCCGCCGGCCATGCCGCATGCCTTGGCTTTTTCAATGAGCCTCGTCATCATATAGTGGCTCGCGACCATGCCCATGCCGTCGTGCGCGTCGATCACGAGCGTGGTGGGGGTTTCCTTGAGCACCTCGATCTGCGTGGTGGGCAACAGGGTTCCGCGGCGGATGCGGTCGAGGTAGATGGGCTTAAAGCGGTTGCATCCGTGGCTCTCGATGCCGCGACGGTCGGCCTCAAGCAGCACGTCGGTGCAGATTTCGGCGTCCTCGCGCGGCACGCCGTACCCCACGAACGCGTCGCACATAAAGTCGTGCATCAGGTCCCAAGGCACATAGGGACGCGTCTCGGTCGTCTGTCCATGCGATGCAGCCATAGTGATACCTCCCGTGACAGGGCGTTTATTGCAAGCAGTTTGATTATTGCACGTTGGCGCGGGGAAGCCTACAGTTTCACGCGACGGAATCGCGCGCTGCGGGTCCGTCGCAATATGAAGAATTCGCGCGTCTTATTCCTTATTGATAATAATTATCAAAAAAGGTTTAGTATGTGCAGGTGTAAGACGGGTTGTGCAAACGGGGGAGACGAGGATGCCTCAGATTGACTCAAAGGCTTTTTACAAGCTGAGTTATGGCCTGTATCTGCTCAGCACGAAGTGGCAAGGCAAGGACAACGCCTGCATCGTCGACGCGGTGATTCAGTCTGCCGCCGAGCCCAAGTGCATCACGGTTTCGTGCATGGCGGGCAACTACACGCCCGAGCTCATCCGTTCCTCGCGCTGCTTCAACCTGTCGGTCCTGACGCAGGACACTCCGGCGGAATTTTTCCAGCGCTTCGGCATGCAGTCGGGTCGCAGCGCCGACAAGTTCGCCGACGTTGAGGGCTTCGAGCGTACGAATAACGACCTGCTCTATTCCCTGCAGGCCAGCGCCGTGGTGTCGTGCGAGGTCATCGAGACGCTCGAACTCGGCAGCCACGTGCAAATCACCGCTCGCGTGGTGGAGGCGCGTTGCCTGCGCGACGCTCCGAGCCTCACGTACGCCGAGTACCGCGCTCGTCTCAAGGTGGGCTCCCGCGCCGTCCTTGGCCAGGCCAAGCCTGAGTTGACCGGCGCGGCCGTTGGCTCCGTGCCTGCTCTGCAGGCTGCCCGTGCCGAAGATGCGCCTGCTCAAATCACCCAAACACGCGAGTCGGCTCAGCCCGTCTCGCAAGGAGAGGAAGGAACACCTATGTCTGCAAAGTGGGTCTGCAAGGTCTGCGGTTACATCTACGAGGGCGCCGAGCCCCCGGCGGAGTGCCCGGTGTGCCATGCCCCTGCCTCCATGTTCGAGAAGGTCGAGGGCGAGCTGAAGCTTGCCGCCGAGCATGAGTACGGCGTGTACGCCAAGACCGTCAAGAACAACGAGAACATCTCCGACGAGGACAAGCAGTACATCCTCGACCAGCTCAAGGCCAACTTCACCGGCGAGTGCTCCGAGGTGGGCATGTATCTGTGCATGGCCCGCATCGCCTGCCGCGAGGGCTACCCCGAGATTGGCGAGTACTGGAAGACGGCAGCCTTCGAGGAGGCCGAGCACGCCGCCAAGTTCGCAGAGCTCCTGGGCAGCGAGCTCGAGCCGCACATGACCGCCTCCACCAAGGAGAACCTCGCCTGGCGCGTCGACTGCGAGTTCGGTGCCACCGCCGGCAAGGTCGAGCTTGCCACCTGTGCCAAGAAGAACGGCCTGGACGCCATCCACGACACCGTGCACGAGATGGCTCGCGACGAGGCTCGTCACGGCAAGGCGCTCAAGGGCATGCTCGAGCGCTACTTCTAAGGCGTACGCCTGAGCGCATTCTTTGAGGCCCCGCGGTACCGTTGTTCAAGAGCGGCGCTGCGGGGCTTTTTCCGTTAGGCGGGGTTGTTGTGTGCCGGCGTTGGCATCTTATATAGTAGATGTCCGCGCGGGCGTGCGTGCCGGGCCAGCGCGGACATACCATGGCGGGTACGCTGGGACAATGATCGTGTGGCGCAAGCGCAAGCGCAAGCCGGCGGCTGCCTGGCTGGCGGTGTTGATGAGCATACCAGTGCGCTGCTGGGTGCCGGTTTCATGCGAGAGGAGCTTACAGGATGGGAAGCGCGCAAAAGCAGAAAAACAAGACGGCAAAGCCTACGGCTGCAGCCCTGCTGTGGGGACTTGGCCGCGGCACGCCTAAGGGCGATGCGGTGCGTGCCATCCTCAAGGAACTCGGCGTGGTGGCCAAGACTGTCCTGCCTGAGCGCCTGGGTGATTCTGCCGGCGCCGCTTTGGGTCTTGTCGGAATGCGTCCTGCGCTCATGCCCTATGCCGGTCCCGTGCCTGAGTGCGAGTTCATGCTGCTTGCCAATTTCTCCGAGCCGCTTCTGCAGGACTTTCTCCTGCGCAGCCGTCAGGCGGGCGCTTCGGTGAGTTACAAGGCCGTGCTCACCAAGACCAACAAAGACTGGCCCGTGGTGAACCTCATCAACGAGGTGGCCCAGGAGCATGAGGCCATGCGTGCCCAGGCCGCGACGCCAGCCCCGACGCCGACTCAGCCAAGCCAGGCATAGCTTGCTCACGCCTCGCATGCAAATGGCCCGCATGTTGGGAAAAATCCCAGCATGCGGGCCATTTTTTTTGTTCTCTCTGTTAGACCACCGTTGACATAAGTTGTCCGCCCCCGCCGGTAGGATGC
>UQBS01000055.1 GCA_900539345.1 uncultured Coriobacteriaceae bacterium
TGAGTGGCACGAGGAGAGGGGGCTCCCCCAATGGCTCTCTCATATCGTCTCGTTTAAGTCCAGCAAGGGCTTCAGGGGCTGCTCCGCCTGCAACCCCCTATCGCGGCCCCTCACACACATGGAGTCTGTCTCAGGCGTTGGCCGCCGCCGCACAGTCGAGCATTTTGACAAGACGCACGCAGGTGCCCTTGCCCGTCTCGCGCGGGACAATGGAAATGGAATCAGCAAGCATAAGCATGAGTTTGATGCCCCTGCCCCGCTCATGCGTGGGCTCGGGCAATGCGTCGCCCTGGTTGTACGCGATGCCGCATCCGCAGTCGTTGACTTCCATGACGAGGCGATCGGAGTACAGCGACACCGTGGCCGAGACGTCCCCCTCCTGCCCCTGCGCGCCGCCGCCGTGATCGAACGCGTTGCCGAGCGCCTCGCCCAAGGCAAGCACGATGTCATAGGCGGTGCTGCGCGGCAATTGCAGCGCTTGGAGGATAGATGCGATGGATTTGCGGGCCAGCTCCATCGAGGACGGGTCGCTCGACAAGCTCACGGTATACACGCGCAGCGGCGCCTCGTCGGTGGGAACCCCCACATTGCGCACGCCCGCCATGCCCTTGGGAATGCAGACGATCTTGTCGAGGATTTGGGCTTGCTTGAGCGAACGCACGATTGACTCGGAGGCGTTGATGAGCACAAGCCTGCCACCACGGGCCGAAAGGCGCCTGGCGAGGAAAATAAGCACGGCCATGCCCGTCGAGTCGATGTACCCCACCGACTCGACGTTGAGCACAAGGCTCGAATAACCCTGCTGGGCAATGAGAAGAAGGCGCTCGCGCAAAGCTGGGGCGTTTTGCCATGTGACGTCGCCCGCAAGAGAGACTACGAGCGCACCTTTGTCGACGAGCATCGTTTCTCCTCGCACATCCGTTGCATAAACACTGCGTATCTTCCCCCGCCACGGCAGGTTCCAAACATGCAAGGAGATAAAAGACGGCGATTAGGCCAGACCGTCGAAGCGAACGGCGACCATGGCGATGTCGTCATGGGTGTCGTTGCCGGAGAATTCCTCGACCTCTTTGAGCACGCGGCGCGGGATGTCGTCCAGGCCGAACCGGCAAGCACGCAGGAGCGCGTCACGCAGGTTGCCTTCGCCGAAGAAACCCCCCAATGGACTGCGGGCCTCGGTGGTGCCGTCGGTGTAGAGGAACAGCACGTCCCCGAGCTCGAACGTGAAGCTGCCCGAAATATAGCGCATGCCCTCGAAGGCACCCACCACCGGCGACTGCGTTGCAAGCAGCTCAAGAGAGGGGTTGGCGGAATCAGGAGCGTGCACGAGCATCGCGGGTGGATGCCCAGCGCTGCAGTACTTCGCCGAGCGCGAAGGCAAGTCGACAAGCACGACGCACATGGTGGCAAACGTCTCAGCACGCGAGAAATTGAGGAACAGGCTGTTGAGCGCGCTCACCATCTCGTCAGGTTCCGTTTTTTCCCAGACATAGGCGGCAAGGCCCGTCTTGGCCATGGAGGCCACAACGGCGGCCTCCACGCCCTTGCCCGACACATCGCCCATGACAACGACGAAGCGGCCCTCCCCCAGCTCGTGCAAGTCGAAGAAGTCGCCGCCCACCACCGCCGATTCAGTGGCAGACAGGTACAGGGAGGCGGTGGAGATACCGTTCACCTGGGGCATCTCGTTACGCAGGCCCACCTGCAGGGCATGGGCGATCTGGGCCTCGCTTGCATGGATGCGCTCCGAGAAGGCGATGCGACCGATCTCCCCCGAGACATCGTTGAGAAACTCCTCATCGAGGAAATCGAACGGGGCATCGAGCGGGCTGCGCAGCACGAGCAGCGCAAAACGCACGCCCTCGCACGCCTGCTTCGTGGCGATGGGAACGACAAACCCCGAGTTGAGGTCGGTATGGCGGGCAATCCACATCCCCAAGGCACTGGCATGCTGCACGGCACGCACACCAGAGGCCTCCCCTAAAATCTCGTCCATGGACATGTTGGTCTGAATGGGCATGTCGCAGTCTTCGCCGGTATCGAGCGGCACGATAGTGCAGCCTGCCTCCCCATCGCGGGCCTCCACCATGAGAACGCGCGCCGGCATCGCGTCGGCGACGCACAGGGCAACCTGCCTGACCATGGACGAACAGATGGAGTCGCTCTTCATGGCAAGGTCATGCACGCGCAAAAGGGCGTCTTTAAGGTCGTTGGAACGCGTGAGGCGAAGCTGGCTCAAGGCCGAGGAGATGCCGAAGGCGAGGGTCTCCGAGATGGTCTGGAGCATTTCGCGCTCCTCGTCGACCAATGCATGGTGTTCGTGCCACCCGAAGACAAGCACCGCGCTGACGCGGTCCTCGGAGAACACGGGGGCGCCCACAATGCTCGAACAGGAGGTGGAGAGCAGCGAGCGCACCTTGAAACGGGTTCCCGCGTCATCGCGCATGATGCAGGCCTCGTCGATGCGGCCGGGCCGTTCGAGCACGCTCAAGCATGTAAGTGCACGCGTGCGCGCGACAAGAGGGGGAATGCCGGGTGTCGTGCGGGCCAAATCGGCAACGTCAGTCGCATTGACCGCTTGATAGAATCCGTCGGAGGCGCCAAAGGGAACGTAGCCCCTGTCAGCGATGAGGTAGAAGATGGCGGCATCGGCCAGCAGGGCATCTGCCAGCTCGTTGGCAATGAGGTCGCATGTCTCCATCGCGTTGAGTCCGAAATTGGACGAGTGGCGCAAAAGCCCCAAGACGGCCTTGAGCCTGCGGCGGCAACTGGAAAGCTCGCCCGTAAGCCGCGCGACCTCCTCACCCCTCCCCTGCGCCTCGATCGATGCGCCGCAAGCGCTGTCGTGGGTGAGTGCGTCCTTGTCGTGTTCAGACATGTCGTGACCTCGGCGTCCCTAAGGTGGACATATACGAAAAGAGCCCCTTGCGGGGCTCTTTGAAATTCAATGGTGTCGGAGGCGGGACTTGAACCCGCAAGACCGTAAAGGTCACTAGCACCTCAAGCTAGCGCGTCTGCCTATTCCGCCACTCCGACTTGCAACGCGAGAAATAACTATACAATACGAGACCATCTCTGACAAGCTCTGAATTGAAGTCTCTTCAGAACCAAAGAGTTGCTCACAATTCCACCATACATGAGCCTCGCACGCTAGGCCGAAAGCCAGCATCCCCCAAAGTCGAGCGTGTAATCGGCCGAGACCGCCAGGGAGTTGACGCGGGAAGAGCATGCAACGCCAGGACCCGCATACAAGAGGGGCACGACCGGCATGTCCTGGGCGATGGTCTGACACACCTCGCGCAGGACATCGAGCCTGGCCGCCTCATCGGACATTTCCCAGGCCGACTCGAGCGCCTCGTCGACTTCGGCGCTGGCATATCCGCCCAGGTTGTCGCCGCCCCGAGAATGGAAGAGGCTGAAGAGCTCCGCGCCGGCCGCATCGCACGGAGGCAGGTGGCACACGAGGGCGAGCTCGAAGTCGCCCTCCTGCAGCCGGGAGAGGTACTCGGACCACGAAGGAGTGTCGACGCGCACGGTAACGCCTGCGTCATCGAGCTGCGCGGCCACCTCCTGACCCAGACCTGCAAGCAGGCAAGGATCGCAAAGCATCTCAAGCTCATCCGTGCCGAGGACAGCGTCCACCTGATCGGAGAGACCCTTCTCCAGCTCATTATCGGGAAGCTTCCAGGCGCGCTCCTCGTAGCCGAGGTTCGAGGGCAGCAGCGCACCGTCGGCCGCACAGAGGGGGTCAAGACCGAGGGCAGTCGCCAAGACCTGAACGTCAAGCGCACGTTCAAGCGCGCGACGCGTCTCTGCCTGGTCAAGCGGCTCACGGGCACAGTTGCACACGAGCATGCAGATGCTTCTGAAACCCTCATGAGCAACCTGCGCATCGGGGTTCAGGATACGGTCGGGGCCGGCGGAGCCCAACTCGTCGGACAGCGCACTCGCTTGATCGACAGGCACGAGCGTGACGTCGAGATTGCCCGTCTTTATTGCCTCGCCCACATCCGAGAAGTCCTCGTTGACCTGGAACTGGAGCGCGTCGACATGGGCATTTGTCCCCCAATAGCTGGCATTGCGCACAAGATGCACGCCGGTGTCAGCTTGAGGGGCACCGTCAAGGCAGAATGGCCCGTTACCGCAGGGCACGTCGCCAAATCCCCCCTCCGCCTTGAACGATGCGACGGACATGGGAGCGAGCTGCGGCAGGCTTGCCAGATAGGCGAAGTCGGGGAAGCTGTGCGCAAGGTTCACGATGAGCGTGTAGTCGTCGGGGCATTCCAAATCAAGCTGCGCCCCCGAGACGCCTGCCGCGACATCCTCGTATCCCACCACCATGGACAGGCACGACGCAAGCCCATGCCCACCATGGGCAACGAGGACATTCCAGGCGTTGGCGAAGCACGTCGACGTGACAGACTCTCCGTTTTGAAACGCCATGCCCTCGCGCAGGTGAAATGTAAAACGCTCCGAGAAGAGGTCGGCCTCCCAGCTTGTGGCTGCTTTTCCCACAAGCGTCATCTGGTCGAAGTCATATTGCGTCAGACTGTCGAACATGCAGCGGCACACAAGCCGCTCCCAATACCCCCAGGCCTCATGGGGGTTGACCGTGGAAAGCGGGGCGCTCTGACACGTGAGCGTGCCGCCCTCAAGCACGCGGGCAGCCGCAGGGGCGCCTTGGTTGGCGGCGAGTTTCGTCTCGTTCACCACAGGCAGCTCGATGGGGCTGGAGCCGGGCATGACTCCATTGAGGCTGCATCCTCCCAAGAGCGCAGCGCCGGCGCCCAAAAGCGCCGATGCGGCAAACCCGCGCCGGCTTATCATGCCCGTCCCTCGATCTCGCCTCATGCCATCTCCTGCCCGTCGCTCGTTGCTGAAAGTGTACCGTGAGACGGGCCCACGGCGGAGCGCAAACGAAAAAAGGTGCCGACGCTTTACACGCCGGCACCCTCAGATACCTTGAATCTCTGGTTTAGAGCAGACCCTATGCCACGCTGCCCTGCGGGAAGATGAGCATGAAGATAAGCAGGCAGATAATGAAGACGGCAGCGCAGATGATAGTGAGCTTGTCGAGGTTCTTTTCGACCGTGCCCGTGCCGCCCATGTTGGAGTACATGGAACCGGCGATCATCTCCGAAACACCCGTGCCCTTGCCGGAATGCATGAGAATGAAGACGACAAGGCCGATGCCAGAAAGGAACCAGATAACAATCAGCGGGATAAGCAGAGGGTTCAAGATGCGCTCCTCATAGTGCGGACTAAAGGTCTTAACAGTGAAACCGCAGGTAAAGCGAGCAGCGAAGGGTCAGCCGAGTCACTTGGGCCCAATCGCGGCACACCTAGAGCGGAAACAATAGGTGATTGTATCAGGAAACCTTGTGTTGGATAAGGCTCTTGCCCGTCCAGCAGTCTGGTTTCTCCAATCCTACAAGATCGATGAGCGAGGGAGCCACGTCGCAGAGCTTGCCGTGGGCGTCGGGCACAATCTCGGCCCCGTCGGCAACGACGATGAAGGGCACGGGCGCCGTGGTATGGGACGTCACGAGATGGCGCTGCCCATCCTCGTCGACCTTGAACATGCAGTCGCAGTTGCCGTGGTCGGCAATGATGATGGCAAAACCGCCCTTGGCCCGCACGGCGTCGACGACCTTGCCCACAGCCGCGTCGGTGGCCTCCACGGCACGCACGGCCGCCTCGACGTTGCCGGTGTGGCCCACCATGTCGGGGTTGGCGAAGTTGACCACATACACGTCGGCCTCGTCGGACTCGATGGCCGCCTTGAGGCCGTCGGCAACCTCGGGGGCGCTCATCTGCGGCTGGAGGTCGTAGGTGGCAACCTTCGGCGAGGCAACGAGGACGCGCTCCTCCCCCTGCTTGGGCTGCTCGACGCCGCCGTTGATGAAGAACGTCACGTGCGCGTACTTCTCAGTCTCAGCCGTGTGGAACTGGCGCAGGCCCGCAGCGGCGATGACGTCGGCAAGAACGTTTTGCGGGTTCTCCTTCGGGAAGGCAACCTGCACGTTGAGCTCGGGGTCGTACTCGGTCATAGTGACGAAGCTCACCTGCGGGGTACGGCCGCGCTCGAAGCCCGTGAAGTCGGCCTCGGTGAAGGCGCGGGAAAGCTCGCGGGCGCGGTCGGGCCTGAAGTTGAAGAACACCACCGCGTCACCGTCGACAACGCCGGCCTCGTCGCAGGCAAACGGCACGACGAACTCGTCGTAGACGCCCGCCGCATAGCTGGCCTCAACGCCCTGGCGGGCGGGCTGGACGGCAGTGCCGCGGCCCAGGACGATGGCGTCCCATGCGCGCTGCACGCGCTCCCAGCGGTTGTCGCGGTCCATGGCGTAATAGCGGCCCGACACCGACCCGATGCGGCAGTCGCACGCGCTCTTCTCGGAGATGTTGGCGCACGCCGCCGAAAGCTCGTCGAGGTAACCCAGGCCGGAGTCGGGGGCGACGTCGCGGCCGTCAAGGAAGGCGTGCACGCGCACGCGCTGGACACCCTCGCGGGCGGCCAGCTCGAGCAACGCCAGGCAGTGACGGATGTGGGAGTGCACGCCGCCGTCGGACATAAGGCCCATCACATGCAGGGTGGACTTGCTCGCGGCGACCTTGCGGCAGGCCTCGACAAGCACCTCATTCTCAAAGATCTCGCCAGTCTGAACGGCATGGTTCAGGCGCATGAGCTCCTGCATGACCACACGGCCGGCTCCGATGTTGAGGTGGCCGACCTCGGAGTTGCCCATCTGACCCGCAGGCAGGCCGACGGCCTCACCGGAAGCCTCGATGGTCGTCCAGGGATACTGCGCCATGAGGGCGTCGAGGTTGGGTGTGGCGGCGAGGCTCACGGCGTTTGCCTCGCTGGGTGCGGCCCATCCCAGGCCGTCCATGATGACGAGGAGGGCGGGAAGCCTATACATGCAGCACCGCCTTCACGATGTCGATAAACTTGTCGGCGTCAAGCGCGTCGCCGCCCACAAGCACGCCGTCCACGTCGGCGCATGCGGTGAAAAACGCGGCGTTGCCGGACTTGACGGAGCCGCCGTAAAGCACGCAGCAGCGCTTGGCGCAGTCCTGTCCTGCGACCTCGGCCACCGCCGCGCGAATCTGGGCGGCGACGTCCTGCACGTACTCGGGCGTGGGAACCTTGCCCGAACCGATAGCCCAAACGGGCTCGTAGGCAACGGCGAAGTCACGGCCCGCCAGGTCAAGCCCGGCAAGAGAGGCACGCACCTGCTCGGTCACGTACGCAGAAGTGGAGCCCGCCTCGTAGACGTCAAGCGGCTCGCCGACGCACACGATAGGGGCGATGCCGGCGCGGATAAGCGCGGCGGCCTTGGCGGACACCTGCTCGCTCGTCTCGCCGTGACCATGCCTGCGCTCGGAATGGCCCACGATGCACCACGTGCAGTCGAGATCGGCAAGCATGGGCGCAGAGATGTCGCCCGTGAAGGCGCCCGCGTCTTCCGGCGAGCAGTCCTGGCCGCCCACCTTCGCGAAGGACTTGTCAAATGCGAGCACGTTGCTCACGCCGCGAAGCGCCGTGGCGGGAGGACACAGGACGACCTCGACGCTGTTCTTCCAGGAGCGCTCAAGACGGTCGTCGACAAGCTGGGCAAGCTGAACGGCAGCACTGTAAGTCTTGTTCATCTTCCAGTTTCCCGCCACGACGACCTTGCGCTCGTCGCCGGGCTGGGGCTGAGGACGACCGAAGCTAATCGGCATTGGGGATCGCCTCCACGCCGGGCAATGCCTTGCCCTCGACGAGCTCCATGGATGCACCGCCGCCCGTGGAGATGAAGGTCATGCCGCTCTCAAGGCCAAACTTCTTGACGGCAGCCGCCGAGTCGCCGCCGCCCACGACGCTCGTGCATGCGGCGTTGTCGGCGATGGCCTGGCCCACGGCGCGGGTGCCGGCGGCGAAGGCCTCCATCTCGAACACGCCCATGGGGCCGTTCCAGAAGACCGTCTTGGCGCCGGCGAGCTCGCGCGCATACAGCTCGCAGGAACGCGGGCCGATGTCGAGGCCCATCCAGCCCTCGGGGATGGCGGTCTTGTCCACGATCTGCGTGGCAGCGTCGGCGGCAAACTTGTCGGCGACGACGTAGTCGAGCGGCAAGACGATGCGGCAGCCGCGCTCGGCAGCCTTGTCGAGCATCTCGCCGGCACGCTCGACCCACTCGGGCTCAACGAGCGACGAGCCGATGGGCAGGCCCTGGGCCTGCATGAACGTGAAGCACATGCCGCCGCCGATGAGCAGCACGTCGACCTTCTCAGAGAGGGCGTCGATCACGCCGATCTTGTCGGAGACCTTGGAACCGCCCAGCACGGCCACGAAGGGGCGGGCGGGGTCGTTGAGCATGCCCGTGATGGTGTCGACCTCACCGGCAAGCAGAAGACCGGCATAGGCAGGAAGAATCGCAGGCACGCCGGCCACCGAGGCATGGGCGCGGTGCGCGACGCCAAAGGCGTCGTCGACATAGACGTCGCCGAGCTTAGCCAGTGCGGCCGCAAAGGCGGGGTCGTTCTTCTTCTCGCCCTTCTCAAAACGAAGGTTCTCGACGAGCAGCACCTCGCCGTCGGCAAGGGCCAAAGAGGCCGCAAGGGCCTCCTCGCCGCACACGTCGCGCACGTAGGCAACAGGCGCGCCGAGCAGCTCGGAGAAGCGGGCGGCGACCGGCTCCATGGAGTAGGCGGCCTCGAAGCCCGTGCCGGCGGGCCTGCCCAGGTGGCTCATGCACACGACGCGCGCGCCGCGCTCGCGAAGCAGGTTGATGGTGGGAAGAGCCGCGCGAATGCGCGTGTCGTCACCCACGACGCCGTCCTTGACCGGCACGTTGAAGTCGACACGGACAATGACGCGCTTGCCAGAGACGTCGGCGTCGGAGACGCTGCGCTTATAAGACATGCTTCCTCGATTCAAGTCGTGCGCCCAGGAAGGGGCGCGGCTGTAGGCACTCGAATTGTACCGTATGGCGCCTCCGGCCCCCAGGCGACCGGATACCGTTCAAACCAAACGCCGCCCAAAAGCCATGATGGGCCTTTGGGCGGCGCAAACAGGTCATACAATCACAACACAGGCGTGGGCTCTGATTCCGTAACGGTTTTAAACGCCCTTGCACCAGGCCATTTAACGCGTGGCGACAATCTTTGCCAGGTCGAGCAGGCGGCAGGAATAGCCCATCTCGTTGTCGTACCAGGAGACGACCTTCACGAGCGTGCCCTCGCCTCCGAGCACCATCGTGCAGCCGGCGTCAAACAGGCTCGAGCACTTCTCGCCAATGACGTCGTTGGACACGAGCGGCTCCTCGGAATAGGCCAGAATGCCCTTGAGCGGGCCCTCGGCCGCAGCCTTCATGGCAGCGTTGATCTCCTCGATGCTCACGGGACGCTCAAGCTCGGCCACGAGGTCGACCATGGAGCCGTCGGGGGTAGGAACGCGGGCAGAGAAGCCGTCGAGCTTGCCCTTGAGCTCGGGGATGACCAGGCCGAGCGCCTTGGCGGCACCGGTGGTGGTGGGGATGATGGACATGGCGGCGCCACGGGCGCGACGCAGGTCGGAGTGCGAGTTGTCGAGCAGGCGCTGGTCGGTGGTGTAGGAGTGCACCGTAGTCATAAAGCCGCGCTTGACGCCGAAGGAGTCCACGAGGACCTTGGCGACGGGGGCCAGGCAGTTCGTGGTGCAGGAGGCGTTGCTCACCACGTGCATCGTGTCGGGATCGTACTGGTCGTCGTTGACGCCGACGACGAACGTGCCGTCGATCTCGCCCTTGGCGGGAGCGGACAGGACGACCTTCTTGGCACCGCACTCGATGTGACGGCGAAGGTCGGGTGCAGAGCGGAACTTGCCCGTGCAGTCGAGCACGACGTCGACGCCCAGCTCGCCCCAGGGAAGGGCGGGGATGGCCTTGGGCTCGCGGGCGGAGAGACCCTTGATGCGGGTCGTGCCGTCGACGATGAAGTCCATGCCATCGACGACCAGGTCGTGTGCGAGCTTGCCGTGGACGGAGTCGCGGCGGCAAAGCTGCGCCATGGCCTCAGTTTTGCCCAGGTCGTTGATGGCCACGACCTCGATATCGGGATCGTCGAGAGCAGCGCGGAACGCCACGCGCCCGATGCGACCGAAGCCGTTGATACCGATTCTGACCGTCATGCGATAATCCTCCTTAACGTGGGCTCCACGCCCGAACATCGGATAGATGGTTAACACAATTGTAACGTATCATTCACTGCCGTTTGCCCGCTGCTCGGCGAGTAGCTGCTCTAAACGGCGCACGCGGTGTGCAACGGCAGATTTTGACAGGGGTGGGTCGGCTATGTTGCCCAGCTCGCGCAACGACAGGTCGGCATGGGCCAGGCGCAGGTCGCAGAAATCCTTGAGCGCACGCGGGAGCTTTTCGTACCCCACCTCGGCGATGACCTGCTCGACGAGCAGCGTTTGGCTGCCTGCAGCGGCAGCGGCCTTCTTCTGATTCGCAAGTTCGGCATTTACCAGGCGGTTTGCATCGTTTCGAGCAGAGCGCACCGCGCGGACGCGCGCCATTTTGAGCGCACAGCGCGGGGCGCCCAAGGCCGCGAGCATCTCTTGGATGCCCTCGGCGCTCTTGTGGTAGATGACGAAGGCGCCGCGCCGGCGACCCACGCGGGCGGGGATGCCCACACGTTCGCACATGGAGGCGATGCCGTCGGCGATGCTGCGCGTCTGCGCCACAATCTCCATATGAGCGTCGGCCGTATGCGGCTCGGAGACGAATCCGCCGGCAAGGAAGGCGCCGCGCAGATAGGCAAACGCCGCCTCCTCATCGGGCACGAGGGCCTCAGGAATCTCCCGGGCAAGGCCAAGCTGGGAGGTGAGCACGCCCATCTCGATGAGCGCTTCCTCCAAACCCTCCTGGTCGGGGACGCTGATGAGATAGTTGCGCGTCTTGTGCAGGACGCTGCGACGCACGGTGAGCTGGCACGTCAGCGGCTTCGAGCCGTTGAGGAGCGTGTATGCCACGCGGGCGACCGAGCCTGTCTCGGTGGTGAGCGCGAGCCTGAAGCGGCGGGCACCCGACAACGACAGCGTGCCGCAGATGCGCACGATGGCCGCCAGCTCAGCCCGCTCGGCGACCGCGCCGCTCTCCACGCGGGAAAGCTCGTCCTTTACCTCTGCCGTGAAGGACACGTCTCAATCACCCCTCGCAGCGCGCATTTCAGCTTGGACAGGTCGTGCCAGGTGGGATGTTCCGGGTCGGAGAAGTCACGCACAATCACGAGCGGCACGCGGGCCTGCAGGCGGCGCAGCGACTCTTCGCTGAGCGGCACGGGGCGGAAGAACTCGTCGCTTGTGCCCATGTCGCTCGGCCCCGTCTGCGTGATGGCCCGGAAGCGACGCGTGGCCAGGCTTGCGTCGGCTTCAAGCGGCTTGTGCAGCAGCACGGCGTCGAGGCAGCCTTCCATGCCGTGGTCGAGCAGCGCCGCAACATATTCCTCGGCGGACAAACCCCAGGTCTCGCCCTGCATGTCGGCCATGGAGCACACGTAGACCTTGCGCGCGCTCGTGGCATGCAGGGCGTCCCTGATGCCAGGCACGAGGATGTTGGGGATGACCGAGGTGAAAAGCGAGCCGGGGCCCAGCACCACGACGTCGGCCTCGAGAATCGCCTCGACCGCCGCCTCGGTTGCCTGCGGGGCACGCGGGGAAAGCCACACTTCCGACAGGGCGCAGGGGCCCGACCCGAGCGTCGCCTCGCCGCGAAACTCCATGCCGTCGCGCGTGCGACCGCACAAAACGACGTTCTCCATCGTGGAGGGGCACACCTTGCCATGGCAGCCCAGCATCTCGCCGCACAGCTCGATCGCCTCGCCGAACGAGCCGGTCTCGGCCGCAAGCGAGGCAAGCAGAAGATTGCCCAGCGAGTGGTTGTCGGCAAAGGAGAAGCGGTGCTCGAAAGCGCGGGCCAGAGGACCCGCAGGGTCGGCCGCCATGGCCACGAGGCACTTGCGGATGTCGCCGGGGGGCACCATGCCCATCTCCTGGCGGATGATGCCCGTGGAGCCGCCGTCGTCGGCCATGGCAACGATGGCCGTGACGAAGCAGCCGGCTGCACGCAAGGCGCGAATCGCATTGGGTTGTCCCGTTCCGCCACCGATGGAGACGGCGCGAACCTGGTCAGGCAGTGGATAGGCGCTCATGAAACCACCTATGCCTTGACGTGTCGGGGCAGGTCGCGGTGACCCACCGACACGTTGTAGCCGCGCTCGATAAGATGAGCCGCAGTGGCCTCGGCGATTACGACGCTTCGGTGCTGGCCACCGGTGCAACCGACGGCTATGGCAAGATGCTTCTTGCCCTCGGCCACATACCCGGGCATCGTCACATCGAGCAGGTTGAACCACGCCGCCGTGAAGACGCGCGTCTCCTCACGGCCAAGCACGAAGTCGCGCACGAGCTGGTCGTGGCCGGTGAGCTCGGCCATCGTCGGGTCGTAATAGGGGTTGGGCAAAAAGCGCACGTCGATAACGATGTCCGCATCGAGCGGCACACCGTATTTAAAGCCGAACGAGAACACCGACACGTTGAGCGCCTGCTCGGCGGGTATGCGCGAGAATTCCTCGACGAGCAGCGTGCGCAAATCACGAGCGCGCAGGTTCGAGGTGTCGATCACCATGTTCGCCCGCTCGCGCACAAACGAGAGACGCTCGCGCTCGTGCTCGATGGCCTCGCTCACCGAGATGCCCCCGTCAGCCAAAGGATGACGACGGCGCAGGGAGTTGTAACGGCGGCGAAGCGTGTCATCGTCAGCATCGAGGTAGACCACGCTGCATGAGACGCCCCGCTCGCGCAAGCGGTCGAGCTCGCCGCACAGCTTGTCGAAGAGGTCGTGCGAGCGCAAGTCGCACACGACGGCGAGGCGACGGTTCGCGTCAAGGCGCAAACCCGACTGCTCCACCAGCGCAGTAAGCATGGTGGGTGGCAGGTTGTCGATGCAATAGAAGCCAGCATCCTCTAAGGCATGCAGCGCCTCGGTGCGGCCAGCACCCGACATCCCCGTGATTACGACAACCTCTGGAGCGGACATGCAGCAACCTTCCGTCTACGCAACGCCTACAAATGAAAACGGCCTGCCGGGCAGATGCGCAGGTATCGTAGTAAACTGGCCGAGCTTTGCCATTCAGACTGCGGCCCGACTGCGGTCTTCAGTATACCGCTTAGAAGGAGACGCCAGGGCATGGCCTCAAAGTCCAGAGAATCAAACAAGCTGGGAACGCTCCTGGTTGACGCCGACGACCCCGCATACACGACCTCGTTCGGCGGGGCCGCCCGCTATGTGCGCGCCGCCTGGGGCATGCCCGACGTCTTGCCGAGCGCCCCAGCTGCAAAAAAGCCGATGTCGCGCCGCATCGCCGTGGCCCTGGCGGCGCTCGGTGTGGCCGTCGTCGCAGGGGCCGGCACGCTTGCCTACCATTTTGCATACGTGGTACCCACGGGCGTCGCACTCGACGCGACGACGTTCCCCGACGCAGCCCTGCGCGCGGCCCTCGTCTCCTGCGACGAAGACGGGAACGGTCGCATCTCCGCGGAGGAAGCCTCGCACGTCACGAGCCTGGACCTCTCGAACCAGGGCATCGTTGACCTTGCAGGCATCGACACCCTCACGCACCTGGAAAGCCTCAATGTGTCGGGCAACGACCTCGCGACCATCGACCTCACGAAATGTCGCAAGCTCGTCACACTCGATGTCTCCGACAACCTCATCTCCGACCTCGACCTCGACGGCCTTGCAAACCTTGAGGAGCTCGACGCCCACAACAACGGCCTGCAGACGCTCCAACTCGAAGGCTGCGCCGCACTGCGCGTGCTCGATGTGGAAGGCAACGGCCTGGCCCGCCTCGACTTGTCGGGATGCCCGGCGATGGAGCGGCTCAATATGGACGAAGGCCAAGAGGTGACCTTGCCTCTGGCAAGCACGTTCTTCCCCGACGAGGGTCTGCGCATCACGCTCGAACCGTTTGACACTGACAAAGATGGGGCCCTTTCACAGCGCGAGCGTCAGGCAGTCTACAACCTCGCAGTCGACGTGAGCACGACGAACCTGGAAGGCCTCGAGTGGTTCACCAACCTGCAGGACCTCACTGTGTCGGGCGCGCAACTGGGTTCAATCGAGGCAGGAACGCTTCCGTCCTCGCTTACGTCTCTGCACGCAAGTGGCTGCGCCCTTGAGTCGATCGACCTGTCTTCGACGGGGCGTCTCATGACGCTCGACCTGTCGGACAACCCGCTGGGCACGCTCGACGTGTCGAGCCTTGCACGTCTTACGAACGCCAACTTTGCCAACTGCAACCTTGCAGGCGAGTTCAACGTCACGGCCAACACGCGCCTGGAGCACATCGACGTCTCGGGCAACCCCGCCCTTGTCACACTCAACGCACTGGGTGTGCCGGGACTGGCCATCGAAGGCGCAATCACGGCCGATGCGACCTGCACCGTTGTGCTCAACGTAGCCCCTGCCGCCGATGAAGGCGGCGAGAGAGCAGACGAGAATCAGGACGCGCCCGAGGGGGAGGAGGAGCAGGCCTAATCCTGCGCCTGGGCCATCTCTTCCACCTGGTCGCGCTCGCGTTCCCAGGCACGCAGGGTCTGCCAAATGCGCTCGGCCACCTCGCGCGGCACACCGGGGGTGGCCGCAATGTCGTCGACGCTCGCCGCGCGCAGGCGCTTCATGGAGCCGAACTCCTTCATGATTGCCTTTTTGCGCTTTTGCCCCACGCCTTCCACCTCGTCGAGGATGCCCACGGTCATGGCCTTGTCGCGCAGCTCGCGGTGGAACGTGATGGCGAAGCGGTGCGACTCGTCGCGCACCTGCTTCACGAGGTAAAGCGAGGCCGAGCCGCTCGGCAGCACCACGGGGCCGTCCTCGGCCCAGGGCACGAAAAGCTCCTCGTCGGACTTGGCAAGGCCGGCCACGGGAATGTCGAGCCCAAGCTCGGCCAGCTGTTCAACGGCGGCCGTGAGCTGAGGCTTGCCGCCGTCGACGATGAGCAGGTCAGGACGCGAGCCAAAGCGCTCGTCGGCCATGCGTTCAGGCGAGTACCGGCGGCCCAGGACCTCGCGCATGCTCTCGAAGTCGTTCGCCTCGCCAAAATCCTGACGAATCTTGAAACGGCGGTACTGGTCCTTGTCGGCCTTGCCGTTGGTAAAGACAACCATCGAGGCCACGTTGAACCGGCCATGGATGGTGGAGATGTCGAAGCACTCGATGCGCATGGGCGGCGCGGGAAGTGCAAGCGCGCTTTCAAGCTGCAGCAACGCATCGTTGGTGCGCTGGTCGGCATAGCTCGTGCGCACCATAAAGCGCATGAGGGTATGGCGGGCGTTGGTCTGCGCCAAATCGAGCAGTTTCTTCTTTTCGCCGCGCTTGGGCACATGGATGGACACCTTGCGGGGACGCCCTTCCGCCAACCAGGACTCCAGCAGCTCGGTGTCGTCGGGCAGCTCGCAGGGGATGCACACCTCGTCGGGCACGTCGGCACCGGAGGAGTAATAGCGCTTGAGGAAGCCGGCGACAAGCTCCTCCTCCCCCACATCGAGTCCCTTGTCAAGCACAAACTCGCAGCTACGGCGCGTGCGACCCTCGCGCACGGCGAACACCTGCACGCCGGCGATAGTCTCCTCGCGATAGAAACCGATGACGTCCATGTCGATGGCCGAGGAGAACACGACCTGCTGGCGCTCCCCCACGTGCTTGAGGGCAGCGAGCCTGTCGCGGCAGCGGGCGGCCTTCTCGAAGTCGAGCTCGGCGGCCGCCTCGCGCATCTGATCGGTCAGCTGCTCCTCGAACTCGGCGTGGTGGCCGGACAGGAACCGCTCCACAGCGGCGACATTCTTCTTGTAGTCGGCCTCGGTGCAAGAGCCCGCGCACACACCCGGACCCAACCCCACGCTTGAGTCGAAGCAGGGCCTGCCCTTCTGGGCAATAAGCAAAGGCGCGGTTGCCACCTGCTCGGGATGCGCGTCGAGCAGACGCTTGACACGGCGCCATTCCGGACATGTAGCCTGGCAGATGGGCACGACCTTGCGGCACATGTCGATGGTCTCGCGCGCGGCGCGGGAGTTGGTGTAGGGCCCGAAGTAGCGTGTGTCGCTGCGATGCTTCTCGCGCGTGAACTTGATGGCCGGGTAGATGTCACCCTCAGTGAGCGCGATGTAGGGGTAGCTCTTGTCGTCGCGGAAGTCCACGTTGAAAGGCGGGTCGTACTGGCGGATGAGGTTCATCTCCAGCACGAGCGCCTCGTGCTCGCTGTTGACAACCACGTACTCGAAGCTTCGGGCCTGCTCCATGAGCAGCGGGATCTTGAAGCGGCTGTCCTGCAGCGAGGTGTACTGGCGCATGCGCGAGCGCAGGTTCTTGGCCTTGCCCACGTAGAGGACCTTGCCGTCCTCGCCTTTCCAGATATAGCAGCCGGGGCTGGTGGGAACGAGCGCCACCTGCTCGGCGATGCTGAGGCCCGAGTCTTCTACCTGCATGTTCGCTTAACCGCGCGCCTTCTCCACGTCCCACACCCAGCGCTTGAACTTGCGGATCTGGTTGAGGTACTGGATGCGGGCCCACATGTTGTGCGCGAGGGTGTCGGCCTTGTAGAACGAGGGGTTCATGACGCGGCCCTGCGCGTAAAGGGCCAGGGCCTTGTCGCGGGCCTGCTCGTCCTTCACCGTCTTCTTCACGACCTTCTTGGGCACCACGGTGAAGAGGCCCTCGTCGCAAGCAACGCGCGTCTCGGTGGGACGGGCGAGCACGAACTCGTCGACGATGAGCTTGACGATGTTGGCTCCGCCGATCTGCATATATATAGTGTTGCGGCCCGGGCGCGTGTTGATCTCGAAGAAGCGGTAGGAGTTGTCGCGCGGGTCATACTTCACGTCGAAGTTGGAGAAGCCACGATAGCCCACATGCTTGAGGAACTTGGCAGCCTGGGAGGCGATCTCGTCGTTGCGGTCAAGCATGATGCACACGGGGTTGCCGATGGCGGTGGGCACGTGGTCCTCGAGCAACACGCGGCCTGTCGACCACACGCGGACGTTGCCGTCTTTGTCGGAGAAGCACGTGATGGTGCGCAGACCGTCATCGGCGCCGGGGATGAGGTCCTGCACGATGAGCTCCTTGTCATAGGGGCTCGCCTGCAGGTCGCTGAAAAGCTTCGTGAGCTCCTCGGGGCGCTCGATGGTGTAGATCTTCTTCTGGTTGGGGATGTTGGCGTAGTGGTAACGCGCCGAGTTCGACGGCTTGGCGATGAGCGGGTAACGGAACTGCTTCACCGGGATCTTCGCCTTGGTGTCGGAGCAGTCGTACACCCACGTCTTGGGGTACGGCACGCCGATCTCCTCGCAGATGGCGTAGAAGCGCTCCTTCTGCGTGATCTCGTCGAGCAGGGGGAAATCGATGTAGGGCACCACATACCACTGCTCGAGCTCGGCCTTGTGCTGCGAGAGGGTGCGCACATACCAGTCGGACGCACAGGAGAGCACAAGGCCCACCTTGCCCTGGGCGGCAATCTTGGCGCCCTGCTCGCGCAGAGCCTGCATGAGGTTGTCGCCCTGATCGATGTCGGGCACGATCACATTGGAGCACAGGCGGCTCGTCGAGATTTGCTTGATCTCGAGGCCCGTGAGCACGATGGGCTCGATGCCGTAGGTCTCATGGAAGCAGCGCACCCAAGTGTAGGCAAGCAGGTCACCGCCGATAACGACGGGCTGCAGGTAGGACTTGAGGTCGGCTTCGCTTTTGATGGCATCGAGGTTCTGAGGCATGGGTGCGGCCTTTCGGTTTCGTTACATAATCTGGAATAGACCGAGCTTGAAAGCAGGGAAAGAAGCACGGGGCGACGCGAGCACCAGTGGCACCCGCGTCGCCCCGACGTGTCTCGCTATTCGCCGATGACGTCGACGAGCTTGCCGTCGAGGATGTTGTTCATGTTCTTGACGGCACAGAAGTTGCCGCACATCGAGCAGGTGTCCTCGGCCTCAGGCGCGGCCTCAGCGCGGTAGCGGCGGGCCTTCTCGGGGTCGATGGCCAGGTCGAACATGGCCTCCCAGTCAAGCGCCTTGCGGGCGCGGGCCATCTTGTCGTCCCAGTCGCGCGCGCCCGGCAGGCCCTTGGCGATGTCGGCGGCATGCGCGGCGATCTTGAAGGCGACGATGCCCTCGCGCACGTCGTTGGCATCGGGCAGGCGCAGGTGCTCGGCGGGCGTCACATAGCACAGGAAGCTTGCGCCCTTGCTGGCGGCAAGCGTGCCGCCGATGGCGGCCGTGATGTGATCGTAGCCGGGGGCAACGTCGGTCACGAGCGGGCCGAGCACGTAGTAGGGAGCCTTGTGGCAGATGGTCTGCTGCATCTTCATCTGGGCCTCCACCTGGTCGAGCGCCACGTGGCCCGGGCCCTCGATGATGACCTGCACGCCCTTGTCCCAGGCGCGCAGAGCCAGCTCGCCCAGGTTCACGAGCTCGTCGATCTGCACGGCATCGCCGGCGTCGGCCAAGCAGCCCGGGCGGCAGGAGTCGCCCAGCGAGATGGTGACGTCGTGGGCGCGGCAGATCTCGAGCACCTCGTCGAAGTGCTCGTAGAAGGGGTTCTCCTGGCCCGTCATCTCCATCCAGGCAAACATGAGGGCACCGCCGCGTGACACGATATTCATCTCGCGATGGTTCACCTTGAGGCGCTGCACGATGGCGCGGGTGAGGCCGCAGTGAAGCGTAACGAAATCAACACCGTCCTCGGCATGCATGCGCACGACGTCGAGCCACTCCTGGGCCGTGATGTCCTTGAGGGCCTTGCCGTAGTAAACGACGGCGTCGTAGATGGGCACCGTGCCGATGATGGCGGGGCACTCGGAGGTGAGCTTGCGGCGGAAGGCGCGCGTGTCACCGTAGGTGGACAGGTCCATGATGGACTCGGCGCCCAAGCGCACGGCGTCCGTGACCTTCTCCATCTCCATGTCCAGGTCGCTCCAGTCGCGGCTGGTGCCCAGGTTCACGTTGATCTTGGTGCGCAGGGCAAAGCCGATACCGAAGGGGGTAAGGCACGTGTGGTGCACGTTGGCCGGAATGGCAACCTCGCCCTTGGCCACGAGCTCGCGCAGATGCTCGGGATCCATGTGCTCCTCTTGGGCGACATGGGCCATCTGCGGGGTCACAATGCCCTGACGGGCGGCTTCAAGCTGAGTGGCATACGACGGCATAAAGGCCTCCTTCGGCGTGCGTGCGTTGGTCAAACACTGGATTATCTCACGCCTGCCCCACAGGATGCACCGGGCGAAAAGAAACCACGGGAAGGGTTGCACCGGCGAGCGCATCCGCAATGAGGATGGCATGCAAAAGGCCCGGCAGCGCTCGTGAAAGTGAGCGCGGCCGGGCCTTGGTGTTTTTATGGGCGGGCGCGCCGGGGTGCGCTCCCTCGTGCGTGGCTTAGCCGCGCTTGAAGTACTCGACGATCTTGTCGCCCATGCCGGACGTACCGAAAAAACGTGCATGTTTGCGTTTTAATTCAGCGAGCCGAGTGGCCCACTAAAACACCAAGCAAACTACCAGGTAAAATGTTAGGAGCATGTGGCCGACTCCGCCGCTCAGTCAAATTAAAACGCAAACACGCGGCTTTTTAATATGAGAGAGCCATTGTCAATAGGCATGCTGAAATCGGGCCGGGTGAA
>UQBS01000056.1 GCA_900539345.1 uncultured Coriobacteriaceae bacterium
GCAAGGAACCTCTCCCCAAGGTTCTGCCCCGGCCTCATACCCCAGGCCGGGGGCCAATGAGAAAGGGCGCGTCGGGACCAAGCGGCCCCGGCGCGCCCTTCGCGTTTGCGCCCCGGGCGGCAGGCAGACCTGTTGCCCGGGGCGTTTGTATGTACGGGCAGGCCGCCGCCTCGCGAGAGGGGGTGGCCTGCCCTTTTGGCGGCTGCCGAGGTATGTGCGGGCGCTATGGAAGGGTTGAGGCGCTACGGCGCGCGGCCAGTATCGTTACCGCCGCGGATGGCCAGGCCAATGGCGGGGTCGCGTTGGGCGTGCGCATTTCGAAAAAGTCCAAAAGTATGCGTTATAACTTCGCGCGGGAGAATCTGCCCCGTTGCCCGTTTGCATCATCCCAGGTAGATTGGGCGCCTGTTTTGGGGCTACTTGGGCGGTCAGAGTTATAGCGCATACTTTTGGCGTTTTTGGACGCGTGGGGGGTCGGAGGGGGCCGTCGCTCGCCTGGCAAAATACAATGGTGAGGCGAAAACGTTCAATTTGCGGTGCCTTGGTGCCGCTTCTCATGAGATTGGCGGGCTGCGGGCATGGGTATCCAGAGCATTCAAGAGCAAGGGAGCGTCATTGTTCCCGACGAGTTCGTGATGGGGTCGTGGTGGGGCCGGCCGCTTAAGTGGCGCGTGCTTCGCCTGGAGGGGTCGCGTGCCCTTGTCACCACGACGCGCGTTCTCGATGCCATGGCCTACCACGGCGCCTCGCGGCCCGCAGAGTGGGAGACGAGCAACGTCCGTACCTGGATGAACGGCGAGTTTCTCCAGGATGCGTTCACCGATGAGGACCGCACGGCCATCGTGGCGCAGGAAGTGCAGACCCCCGGCAACGAAGAATACGAGGCCAGGGGCTGCGCCACGACGACCGACAAGGTGTTCAGCCTGAGCGTGCAGGAGGCCGGCGAGCTTTTTGCCAGCGACGACGCCCGCAACGTCGAGGGGGACAACCCTTGCTGGTGGCTGCGCTCCCCGGGCGGTGCGGATGGCTTTGAGGCGTACGTGCACCTGAACGGCTGGACCAACGGTTACGGCTACAACGTGGACGAGGCGAGCGTGCATGCCCGCCCCGCTATGGTGGTGGACCTTGCCGCCCTCGGCGTGCCGTGCGACGACGCCCCTCTTGTGCGTGCCTCCGACTTCGGCTCGGAGCTTCTGCTTGAGGCCGAGCAGAGTGGCGACTATGCGCAGTTTGGCGCATTTGCCAGGCAGTTTGGTATGGATGCCTCTTGGCAGCCGCTGCTTGTCGAGCACCTGGGCAAGCTTTGCGAGCGGGGAGACGCCGGTCCCGTGGAGGAGTTCCTCAACACGGTGGGCGACGTCGAGTTTGCAAGCGACTCGCTGGCGCAGGCGGTGGCCAGCGGCAACCTTTCGGTTGCGCGCCTGCTTTTGAGGCACGGCATTGGCTTTGGCGGCAAGTGCCGCGAGCTCGGCCTGGTAAACGACACGCCTGCCCTGCGCAAGGCGCGCGCCGACCAGTACTGCGGGGACGTGCGCAACTTCGCCAGCATCGCCGCCGAGGACCCCTCGTCTGAGATGATCATCCGCCAGCTCGTGCGCCAGGACGCCCTCGCTCCTCAGGATTATCGCCTGGTGCTCAATGCCCTGGGGCGCAACGGCGGCCAGGAGGAGCTCTTCGCCTGGATGCTGAACCCTGACTTCGCCCCCGTGGGTGGCGTTGTGGCCCGCTGGTCCAACAAGCGCCTGAGCGTTTCCGCGCAAAACATCAAGGACGGCTACCCTGTGAGCGCCAAGGCGCTGCGGATGCTTTGGCATGCGGGCCTGCCCAAGGAGGACCCCTCAACTGCCCGTTGCATCGCTCCCTACCTGGGCGATCCCACCATCCAGGACCGCCAGGAGTTGCTCAACGCCTGCATCGTGAACGGTTGGGACGAGGAGCTCCATGCCCTGCTCGACGGCAAGCGCGTGTTCACGCCCAACATGCTCGCCGAAGGCGCCCGCGTGGCGCGCGGCGCAGGCAAGAAGGCAACCGAGCGCATGCTGCGCGACATGCTGCGCAGCATCGGCGCCGGCAGGCTCGCCCAGGAGGGCTAAAAAGCAAAGGCGGCGCGCATGCCGATTGGTGTGCGCGCCGCCTTGTGTTTTTGATTGGAGCTCGTTGGCAGACATGCGCTGCCTGCACACGTTTTCCCTGCTACTGCACGGAATACCAGCCACCGGCTTGACCGCGGCCGTTGCCGTACCAGTCGCCGCCCACGCCGCTCGTGATGGCCCAGAAGCGGTTGCCTTGTGAACCGTAGGCGTAGCTGCCGCTATAGGTGGGCTCGCCTCCGTTGGGGCTCAGCCACACCGACTGCACGTTGATGTAGCTCGTCTCGTCCTCAATCGGGGTGACCTGGATGTTCGCGACCTCCATGGTGCGCACCTCTCCGCAGGTGGAGGGGTCGTAGTTCTCGAGGAAGAAGAAGCCGGGCGCTGCCAGCGTGGCTCCCGGGATGTTCGTGTCGTAGCAGCACAGCTGGGTCCACGTCTCGGTTTCCAGGTCGCAGATCCACTGGTCGACGAGGGTCGTGCCGGCGTCCGAGGTGCTGCAGCGCAGCTGCATGCGGTACCAGTGACCTTCCTGCCAGGGGTATTGCACGATGCGGTGCACGCCCATGCCTTCGCCTCCGAACTGGCTGTTCTCGTCGGGCTTGGGGTAGACGAGGCTCGCCTGGATCGTTTGGGTCACGCCTTGCTCGTCGGTGTAGTACACGTTCCAAAACGACAAGATCGAGACCCAGTCGCCCTGCGAGCGGTGCTGCAGGCCTGCGTAGCCGCCCACGTAGTCGTAGTCGCAGTGGGCGTCGGGGTAGCTGTACCTGAGCACCGTAAGGTCGGGCGCCCACTGTGCCAGGCAGCAGTACGTGCCGGCGGGCGCGGCGTCGGCCTTGAAGTCGATGCTGTATGAGATGTAACGCTGACCATCTTGAAGGCCCAGGCAGCCTGCGATGTAGGGCGCCTGACAGCGCGCCTCTTGGTTTGCCTGCTGGATCTCCTCCTGCGAGGGGAAGGGGAAGACGTCGCCCCAGCTCTGCCCGCGGGTTATCGCGAAGGTCGCCGAACACACGAGCTCGCCGTTGATATAGAGCGCCGCCGTGTGGTTGCCCTCGGCAAGGACTCGCTGCATGTTCTCGTAATACACGTGGTAGAGCGTGCCGCTCTGGGCAGCGATGGTGTGCTCCGCCCAGCCCCAGGGCTCGCTGCCGTCCACGGTGACGTAGGACTCCCATACGTCGAGCGCGTCGGTGGCGTTATTTTGGACCACAAAGCAATACGAGGGGTACTCGCCGCTGGCAACGCCTGCCAGGTCGATGCTCGTGCCCACCTCGCGCAGCGAGCTTTCCGTAGCCTGGTCGAAGACGGTGATGCAGGCCCGTGCCGTGAGGTCTTGCACGGTAGCCGCGCCTGCTGTCTTCGGAGAGAGGCCCAGCGTCCCTGCGCCCATCATGCCGAGTGCCGCCGTGGATGCCGTTGCCGATGTCAGGGCGATGAGCGAGCGCCTGCTGACGGAAGGGTTGTTCATGGGGGCTCCTTTGGGTGTGGGCTCGGGCCGGCCGGGCCGGGGTGGCGTCGCTTGCAGGGTCGACTGCAGAGGATGATTCTGTCGCGACCTCGCACAACATAGCACAAGCGTGCGCACCATTTGGTAGCATAGTTCCACCAAAACCAACTTTTAAAGGAGCCCGTTGCCATGAGCTGCTCAGAGCGTGAAGTCATTCAGTCCAAGGTCGTGCAAGACGCCGTGGTGTGCCCCTCGTGCGGCGCGGCCGACCAGGTCGACGTGTGGGAGCGGATCGAGGCGACCTGCAACCCCGAGCGCGCCGCCCAGCTGGCTTCGGGCCAGATTTTCGTCCACACGTGCTCGAAGTGCGGCACGATCGTTCCCCTGGACTACCCGCTCTTCTACATCGACCGCGACCGCCATGTCGCCGCGTTTTACCCGGCAGGCGAAGGCGAGCCCGAGGAGCTCAAGCGTGCCTTCACCCAGCTTGTCATCAAGTTCCGCGGCGTCGAGCTGTCGACGCTGGGCAAAGGGGAGTTCGAGGTGCGCATTGCCCTCGAGCGCTACGGCCTCGTTGAGAAGGCCGCCGTGTGGGGCGCGGGCCTCAACGACAAGGTGATCGAGGTGCTCAAGGCGAGCCTCCTCGAGGAGCTCAACAGCCGCTATCCCGAGCGCGGCTTCGTCGACGCCCAGTTCAACGCTCTGGTGGAGCGCGAGGGCGGCGAGAAGGCCATCGAGGTCCTGCTCTTCGATAAGGACAACACCCCCGGTGCGGGCATTCAGGTACCTTACGCCGCCTACCGCACCTTGGCAAACGACGTGGAGGTGCGCACCCAGTTCGACAAGCACCGCACCCCCGTTGTCGACGCCGCCTGGGGCCGCGAGGTCCTCGACGCTGTCAAGGCTGCCGCCAACTAACGGGGAAACCGATGAACAAGTAGGCCGTGTGGCGCTTCGCCATTGCAGCACCGCAGACAGAAAATGTGTTCGATGAGGCTGAGTGGACTCAATCGCCGTTTTCCTGGATGCCGCAAGGTTGCGGCTTGCTGCCGCGCGGTCGTACAACATACGGAACATCGAGAGCCGGACGCGAGCGTTTTGCCTGCGTCCGGCTCTTTTTTGCATGTGCGAGAAGCTCGGCATCGATCGCGGGGTGCCTGGCCGTGCTGGTTGAGGGCCGCTAGTTGGGGATGGCGTTCGAGAGCGCGGACAGGGTCGAGGCGGCATAGTATAGGCGACGTGGTTTCAGGCTGCGGTGAGGCCACCTCCTTCGGAGCCGAGCCTTACGCCAACACTCGACGCCACCGCGTTCGAAACTTGTGTGAACCATCCTGAACTTTTCCGCCTCGTGTAACCATTTGCCTGCCGGACCCGTGTATAGGGTAAGGAGGTGACGGGCTTATGGAAAGCCGAGCAATGAGAACCGAAGAAGAGATCGAGCAGGCGATGCGCAGGCACGGCAGCGCGGTGTACGTTGTCGCGCTTGCGCAAACGCGCTCCCGCGAGGACGCCCAGGATGTGGCGCAAGATGTGTTCGTAAGCCTTTTGGTCTGCGGTAAGAGCTTTCGCGACGACGACCATTTGCGGGCGTGGCTTTTGCGGGCGACCGTCAATCGCTGTGCCGACGTGTACCGGTCGCCTTGGAAGCGCAAGGTGCAGGCGATGCCCGAAGGGGAGTCCGATATCGGTGGCGTGGAAGCGGGTCCCGAGGATGCGGCCCTGCGGGAGCTTGAAAGAACCCAGGTATGGCGGGCATTGAAACGCCTGCCGGAATCGCTTCGCGCCACGGCGGTGCTCTTTTACATCGAGGAGCACTCGGTGCGGGAAATCGCAGACATCATGGAATGCAGGCAGGGCACGGTGAGGGTGAGGCTTGCGCGTGCTCGAAGGCAGATGCGCGACGTGCTTGAAGGCACGGCTGAACCAAGCGAAAGGGGTGGGGCATATGAAGCGCTCTGAGCTTGATGCCGCTCGCAACTTGGCAAAGAGCGTCAAGTTGCCTGAGAGCGTGCGGCAGGGGGTGCTTGCGTCTGCGTGTCGGGAAATGCAGGATTCTGATGAGCATGCAATGCCGTGGGCCAATCCGAGGATGGGGAAAGCGACCGTTGTGTCGGGTGGGCATGCTGGTGGGCCGCGCGTGTCAAGACGGTTTGCGATTGCGGCGGCGCTGGCGTCGGCAGCAGCCTTGGGCACGGCGGCATATGCTGCCATCGAGACGAACTTCTTTACGGTTGGCTTCGGTTCGAAGGGCCATGAGGACGTCGAGGCCCACGAAGAGACGTTCTATTCAAAAGACGGCAGCGATTCCTTTACGGCTCCGTCGGCTGGGCGTACGTGGTACGAGACGGATTCCGCCGTTGTCGAGGGCCTTTTGGGCGATTGCGTGCAACAGGTCAACGAGTCTGTCACGGTCGGCGACTATACGATGACGCTTGAAAGCTTTGTTATGGATGAGAACGACCTGGGTATTGCGTGGTTCGTTGTTACCTGCCCAAAGGGGTTCGAATACACGACTGAGACTGGAGCCGATGAGTACGGTGCGCCTGCCTTGTCGCAGGATTCGGAATTTAGGGGCATCGGTCTCGTTTGGGAAGAAGGTAGGTTTACAAACTACAGGCCCGAGGTCAACGAGGAGTTCACCACGCCAACAGAGTTGCATCTGCTGCTGCATTTTGATGCAAATCCTAACGGGACGGACTTAACGAGACTGACCTGGAGAATGACCGTGATGGGTCACGAGAAGGACGAGGGTGTCATTGTCGTCGAGCCTCCCGAGAGGCGGGTGGAGGCTATTCAATGCACCTCAGACGAAAGCGAGTTTGTGGTCTCGGTGTCCCCGTTCGGATACGTTGTGGACGGGCATGCCGTCTCGCAAGAGTACTATGAGGCGGTGGAAGAGAAGACGTTGTTTACGATGAGCGACGGCACCGAGCTCGTTGCGCTCGAGGAGCTCGAGGAGCTGGATGGATACAGCCTTGTGACCTACAATCTCTTTTTCGCAACGATGCCGAAAGACCATCATTCTGGTCGTGCGGTTACGACTTTCTTCATCAACACTGATGCATTGGAATCGGTGACCATACAGCAAACATTGTGTGGCAATGAGGATAGCCGGGTTAACACGGGTGATGTTGTCTTCTATCCAGAACGATAGGAAACGATGATTACGTCCGACCGGTCTCAGTAAACACGTTTCCTGCCTGCGGTGATGCAATGGTGGAGCGCCGCGAGGCCCACTCGCTCATCGGTTTCGCCTGCTGCGACCTTTCCAGGGCCGGAGGGCGGGGAGACTCTCACGCAATTAAGTTCGCATCATATTCTAGAGAATGAGAGAAGGACCTCGCAGCGTCTCTTGGGGAGGCTGCGAGGTCCTTGTTGGCTGGCGGCGTGGAGCGCTTGTGCGGCTGGCGAATGGATGGTATCAACCTGCCCACGCTGGCTATGTGGAGCGGGTGGTGCGCAGGCACGGCAGCGCTGGCTGTGTGGGGCGGGCGGTGCGCAGGCATGGCGGCATTGGCTGTGTGGGGCGGGCGGTGCGCAGGCATGGCGGCATTGGCTATGTGGAGCGAACGGATGGCACCGCCCACCCGCGCTGGCCAGATTGAGCAGGCGATGCACAGGCACGGCAGCGCTGGCTAGCTAGCTGGAGCAAGCGATGCGCAGGCACGGCAGCGCGGTGTACGTTGTCGTGCCTGCGCAAACGCGCTCTCGCGAGGATGCTCGCCTGTTGGAACTAGCCTGCCTTTCGGCTGCACATAAGGCCGATGACCAGGCCGATGGCGGCGGGGACGACCCAGCCGAGGCCCAGCGTGTAGAAGGGCAGCCACCCGGCGATGAAGTCCACGACGGGCTGCATGCCGGCTAGACCGCTCGTCCTGATGAAGTCGGCGATGGCGGCGACCACGGTGAGGCCGATGGTCCAGCGGTATACGCCGGGCTTATCCTTGACCAGCTTGTGGCCCAGGCCCAGAAGGATCAGCACGATGGCCAGCGGATACAGGAAGTAGAGCACGGGGGCTGAAAGCGAGATGATCTGCGCGAGGCCGACGTTGGAGATGACAAACGAGATGACCGTGAACGCGATGGCGTAGGCCTTGTAAGAAATCTTGAACGGCAGCATGTCGACGAAGGCCTCGGAGCACGAGGTCACAAGGCCGATGGCGGTCTTGAGGCAGCACAGGGTGACGGTTGCGCCCAAAAGGACCTGACCGGGGCCGCCGAAGTAGTGGGCGGCGATGATCGCGAAGGCGTCGCCACCGGTGAAGCCGGCCTCAGCCAGGCGGTCGGCGTACAGGCCGTAGCTCTGGGCACCCACAACGGCGATGGCGATGTAGATGAGGGCCATGCCCGTCATGGCGAAGGCGCCGGCGCGCACGGTGTTGGCGCCCACGGCGGCGGGGTCGGTCACGTCTTTGGAGCGGATGGACTGCACGACGATGATGCCGAATGCAAGCGAGGCGAGGGCGTCGAGCGTGTCATAGCCCTGCAGGAAGCCGGCAAAGAACGCGCCGTCGGCATAGGCACCCGAGACGGGGACGCTCGAGACGGCCTGGATGGGGTTGACGAGTGCTGTCACGAGAATGATGCCCAGCAGTACCAGGAAGAACGGGTTGAGGAACTTGCCCAGCACGTCCATGAGTTTGGTGGGCCTGAGCGAGAAGAACAGCACAAGAAGGAAAAACGCGAGCGAGAACAGCGCCTGGGGCAGCATTCCCTGGCCCGCGAACTGCGGCAGCGCAATGGAGAACGAGGTGGCTGCGCAGCGCGGAATGGCGAACAGGGGACCGATGGTGAGATAGAGCGCACAGGTGAAGAAGAAGGCGTAGCGCCTTGACACCTTGCTCGCCAGGTCGAAGAGGCCCTCGCTTCGCGAGACGCCGATGGCCACGATGCCCATGAGCGGCAGGCCCACGGCGCTCACAATCATGCCTGCCATGGCCGCGCCCAGGTCCTGTCCTGCGGCGGCGCCCAGAATCAGCGGGAAGATGAGGTTGCCTGCTCCGAAAAACAGGCCGAACAGCATGGACGCAAGCGTCACGAGCTCGGGTGCGGTCAAGTGGGTCTTCATGCGGTGCTCCTCGAGAAGGATTGTTTAACCCTCTTATGGTAACGGTCGTGAAGCCGGAAACTGAAGACTCCCTTAAATCTGGACAATACGTCCTTGACCAGACTGCTCGTAGAGACGGTGCGAGATGGAAAGCACGGCGCGGTTTTGGCTGGCATGGCGCAGCGCCTCCATGACCTGCTGCTCGGTGCCGGAGTCGAGGTTGGCGGTGATCTCGTCGAGAAGCAGCAGCTTTGGATTGGCCGCCACGGCGCGTGCGATGGAGAGCAGCTGCGTCTGTCCCTGGGAGAGGAGTCCCTCGGCATAGGGCGTGCCATAGCCTTGGGGCAGGGTCTCAAGCGCGGCTCCGATACCTGCGAGCTGCGCCGCCTGCGTCATCTCCTCGCGCGAGATGCTCGGGTCGCCCAGCGTGATTTGGTCGGCGACCGTGCCGGGCACGGCCCTGAACGCCTGGTCGACATGGCCCACGAATCGCCTGCGTGCTTGCGGGGCCAGTTGCGCCGCGTCGACTCCCCACACATGCACCTCGCCCGCCCAGGGTTCGTAGTCGCCCAGGATGAGCTTGAAAATCGTGCTCTTGCCCGCGCCCGTCCTGCCTGCCAGCGTCACCATTTCGCCGGGCGCGACCTTTAGCGAGAAGTCCTTGAGAACGGCCCGTCCGTCTTCATAGCCGAAGTCCACGCCTGCGAGCTCCACAGCCAGGGGTGCATCTGCTTGCGGCGTCTTGTCGGTCTCAGCGCGCTCCTCCTCGGCGAGGAAGGTCTTCACGCGCTTCACGCCGGCGATGGCCTGCTGGATGCTCTCGATTTCCATGCCGATGGCGCCTAGTGGCTCGAACACCTTGCCCACATAGGCGACCACTGCGGCCGCCGTGCCCACCGACATCCCGAAGAACTCCTGCACGCCGCCGCCCAGGCTCGCCAGGACCATCACGGCGGCGATGACGAGCGAGCCGCAGGTGACCACGATGGGCGAGTACACCGAGTCGTACAGGTTCACGCGCTCCATGCTCGCGAAGCAGTCGCGCACGCACGTGTCGTAGCGCTCCTCCATGAAGCGCTCCCGGCCCAGGTTGCGCACGGTGCGCATCACGCGCACGGTCTCGGGCACCTGAGCGTTCATGTTGGCCACGGCCTGGCGGTTGGCGAGTTGGGCGGTGAGCATGCGGCGCTGGAACGCGCGCGTGAGCAGGAACAAGAACGGCGTCACTACCAGCAGCAACACGCCTAGGCCGATGCTGCGTGTGAAGATGACCGCGATGATGCCCACGACCTTGCAGACGTCGATCGCCATGCTCACGATGCCCTCGTCAAAGAGCGCGCGCACCGTGTCCACGTCGTTGACGAAGAGGGAGCTGACGGCACCGCCCGTGTGGCGCGTGAAATACCCGGCGGGCAGGCGGTCGAGTTTGCGCGCCATGGCGCTGCGCAGGCCGTGTGTCACTTTTTGGCCGGCGACCGTGACCGAGGCTGACTTGAGCGCGTCCATCGCGCTCGACCCTGCGACGGCGCCGAAGTAGAGCAGCGCCACGGCCAGCGAGATCTCCTGGCCTGCGGTGAGGCCGTTCACGATGCCCTCCAAGACGAGGGGCGGCACCAGGGTGAGCAGGATGTCGGCTGCGATGACGACCACGAGTGCGGCCGTGAGCAGCTTGTTTGAGCGCGCGACACCCGCGAGGATGCCGCGCAGGGTGTTCTTGGCGCAGGGGCGGTTAGCGTTCGTCATCGCAGGTCACCTCCCCGGCCTGCTTCGTGTAGAAGGCGCGGTATGCGGGGCAGTCTTGCATGAGTCCTGCGTGTGTTGAGGTGAGCGCCTGGCCGTCTTCGACCCAAACGACCTGGTCAAGCTCGGGGAAAAGGGTCAGGCGATGCGAGATGAGCACCACGACGCTGTCTGTCGTCCGTTCGCGCAGCCCTGCCATAATTGCCCGCTCGGTTGCCTTGTCCACGGCGGAGAAGGGGTCGTCGAGCACGTAGAGGGGTCGCTTGCGGGCAAGCGTGCGCGCAAGGGCAAGGCGTGCCTGCTGGCCGCCGGACAGGCGCACCCCGCCTGCGCCCACAAGCGTGTCTGCGCCCTGCGGCATCGCGGCCACCTCCTCGTCAAGCTGTACCAGGCGCAATGCGGCCTGTGCGTCCAGGCTCTCGCCTAGGCAGACGTTGGCCTGCACGGTGTCGCTCAGAAGCTCGGGGTCGTGGCCCAGGTATCCTACCGACTGGCTCAGTTCGTAGGCGAACATTGCGTCCAGCTCGGCCTCACCCAGGCAAATGCTGCCCTCGTAGGGCTGCTCGCACAGGAACATCTTGCCAAGCGTGGACTTGCCGCCCGCGATCGGCCCCGTGACGCCCACGATTTGCCCGGGTGCCGCATTGAGGCTCACGCCGTGCAGGGCAAACGCGCCCTCGCCGGCGTAGGCAAGTCCGGCGTCGCGCAGATGGAGCTCGCAGGGCGCATGCAGGTCGAGCGTGGTCGTCTCATCCCACTCAATACGCGGCTTAAGCAGGGGTTTGATGCGCGCCCAAGAGACCTGGGCCTTCTGCACGGCGTTGAAGAGCTTGGCGCAGTGCGACGCCTTGGTCGCGAAGCGCGCGAAGCACGAGAGGAACGCCGTGAACGAGGCGATGTCCCATGTGGTCCAGCCCGTGCCAGCCACGTTGCGTGCGCCCAGCCACACGATGAGGACGCACCCCGCCATGGAGACGGCCTTGTACACGGGCATCATAACGTTTTCCCAGATGCCGGCCTGGGTGGCGCAGCGCTCGTAGTCGTCGAGGCGCTCCTCGTAGCCCTGCGCGCGCATGCCCGAAAGCCCGTATCGGCGGTACAGCAGGGCATTCTCTACCTGGTCGATCGTGGCGTCACTCAATTTGCCTGCGCTTGCCTTGGAGAGCTGGTTTGCCTGATACACGCGCGTTTTGAGCCGGCCTGCCAGCCAGTAGGCCGGCGGGGTGAAGAGACAGCTGAGCAGCGCGAGCCTCCAGTCGAGCGTGAGGAGCAAGCACAGGTAGGCCACCATGGCGACACCCGTGTCGAAGACCTCCGTCGTGACCTTGCGCATGCCCTCCACCGTGGCGTCCACGTCTGAGACGGCCTTGGTCATGAGGGCGCCGGCGCTTGCGCCCACAAGGTCGGCGCGCGGGGTGTGGACGATGTTGTTGTAGAGCGTGCCGCGCATGGAGCGTGCCGTGTCGTTGGCAAAGCGCCGCACGTAGAAGCGTTTCACGGCGCGCATGCCTTGTACCAGGGCGATTACGGCAAGGTAGATCGCCGCCAGGGCCAGCATGCCCTGAAGCGTGCCTGTGCCCTGCACTATGTCGAGCAGGTGCTGGACCATCTGCCCCTCGAGGTAGGGGCCCAGCGCAAGGCCCGCGTTGTACACAACGCCGCTCACGGCAACGATTGCGATGGTGGGGGCGCTGCGCCTGAAGTAGGTCGCGACGCGGTCGGGTGGGTAGGCTCTCATTGCTTCTCTCATCTTGGTGTGCCGAGCAACCCATTGTATCGCGGCGATAACCATTTGTCGGGTGGCTCGGTTGCATATGCAACCGACATATGGGCGGCGCTCTGCCACGATTGCCTGGCTTTGAGAGAGCCTATTGGGAGGGCATGTGGATTCATCCGAAGAAGTGGTCGAGCAAAACAGCCCGGCCGTACGTACCACAGCGTCAGGCCAGCGTAACGTGCCGGCGTGCGTACGCGCACACGAAGTTGGCCCTGGCCATCATCAGCGTCATCGGCGTCGTTACGATACTCGGGTCGTTGTGTTAGGGGAGCTGTGCAACCAGCATGAGATCAGCTTCAGGGAGAACAAGTAAGTCCTAAAGAACAAAAGAACGACGTGCGGGGCCTGCGGCCAGCGGGTCCCGCACGTGCTATGTGTACGCACGGGTGTGGCCGGGGGCCACTGTTTGGAGGACATGCATGAGGGATCATTCTAAGCACATCGAGCTTGACCGCGAAGATGCGGTGGCGGCCATTCTCGCCGCCTGCGATTTCCATCCGGCGCACGAGACCGTGCCGGTGGACGAGGCGTTTGGGCGCACGCTCGCCGTGGACACCCTCGCACAAGTGACGCTGCCCAACTGCCTGACCTGCAACATGGACTCGGTGGCGCTTCGTTGGAGCGACTTCGAGGGGCTCGAGCCCGGCGAGGTGCCCGACATCTCCGGCTGGACCCGCGGCGTGGAGTGGCAGTTCGCAAACACGGGCGTCGGCATGCCCGAGGGCTTCGACACGGCCGTGTGCATCGAGAACGCCCAGGTAAGCGACGATAACCAGACGCTTGAGGCCATCCTGCACGCACCGAGCGCCCGCTATGCCGGCACCTCTCCTGCGGGCAGCCGCATGCACGAAGGCGACGTTATCGTGGGTGCGGGCACTCTTGTGACGCCCGCCGTGGCGGCAGCGCTGGCAGGCGCCGGCCTTACCGAGTGCGAGGTCCTCGCGAAGCCCAAGGTTGTGTTCATCCCCACGGGCAACGAGCTTGTGGCTCCTGGCGAGAAGCTCGGCCGTGGCAAGAACATCGAGTCGAACAGCCTGGTCATCAAGGGTAAGGCCATGGCTTGGGGCGGCGAGTGCAAGGTGTACCCCATCGTGCCCGACAAGCCCGACATGATTGAGGACGCCATCCACCGTGCCTGCGCCGAGGCCGACATCGTCGTGCTCAACGCCGGCTCCTCCAAGGGCTCCGACGACTGGGCGATGGAGATCCTCGACAAGATCGGCCGCGTGATTAACCATGAGGTTTCCCACGGCCCGGGCCATCACTCCAGCTACGCCGTGGTGGACAACACGCCCATCGTGGGCATCAGCGGCCCCGCCCTGGGCGCGACGTTCACGACCGACTTCTATCTGAAGCCCGTCATCGACCTGTGGTACGGCAGGCCCACGACGCCGCAGCACGTGACCGCGCGCCTGGCGGCCCCGTTCGCCGACCTGTTCTCGGCTCCCAAGGAGAAGGACAAGCGCGCCGGCGAGCTGCGTCCCGCCTTTGAGCGCACCACGCCGTTCCACTCCATCAGGCACATCGTGCTGACGCAGGCGCAGGACGGCATCATCGAGGCCACGCCGCTCAAGTTCAAGCCCGGCGTGGTTCAGGCCGAGACGGCCGCTGGCTATTATCCGCTTGCAAACGGGTGCGGTCACGTGCCGCCGCAGGTGGGGGACATGATCGAGATCGAGCTGAGGGGATAAAACATGCAGGCAGAAAGCGGACTTGACTGGAACGAGCTCTGGAAGCAGCGCGCCAAGTGCGAGGAGGGCCTTGAGAACGAGGCCTACTGGGACAAGCGCTCCCAGAACTTCACGGCAACGTGCTCTCGCAGCGGCTATGCCAACGACTTTCTCGGCCGCGCCGGCGTGCGCCCCGGTGAGACGGTCATCGACATGGGCTGTGGCACGGGCTCGCTTGCGCTGCCCCTCGCCAACGAGGGCGTCAACGTTGTGGCGTGCGACCTTTCGAGCGGCATGCTCGGCAAGCTTCGCGAGCAGGCAGAGGCCGATCGCGTCATCGACAACCTCGACATCCGCAAGGTGAGCTGGCTCGACTCCTGGGAAGACCTGCCCGTGGCCGACGTCTTCTTCGCTTCCCGCTCGCTGTTTTCGCGCGACCTGCGCGAGACGCTGCTCAAGATGGAAGCCCACACGCGCCGTCGCGTGTGCATCGCCGTCTCCACGAGCTTCTCGCCTGGTCACGACCATGAGATGCTCAAGGCCATCGGCCGCCCCGAGCCCAAACTGTCCGAGGCCACCTACATCGTGAACCTCCTGCTCGAGATGGGCCGTCTGCCCGAGCTGTCCTACATCCTGCACAACAGGCCCGTCTTCGGCGAGACCATCGAAGAGGTGCGCGCGAATTACGAGCGCGAGGACGGCCCCTTCACGCCCGAGGAGGAGGCCCTGCTCGACGCCCACATCGCCAAGCACTACAGCATGGGCGCCGACGATGAGGGCAACCCCGTTGTGCTGCGCGACTACCGCCACCGCAACGAGTGGACGTTCATTTCCTGGAACCTGTAACGAGCGATTTGGAGACTTGCGATGATTGACGTCAATTCACCCAACCGCTGGTACCTCTACGACGCCCTCATCGAGGGTGTGCCCCAGGATGTGCTGGTGACGCGCTCGTGTCTGGGTGCCAACTGGTCCTACGTTGAGGCCGAGTGCGGTATGGGCGTCGCCATGACGTGCTCGGGCGGCGGTCGCGCCATCGACAAGGCCCCGCTTGTGGGTCGCTCCCTGCGCGAGGTTGCGGCGCTGTCCAAGTCGTGGAACTTCGCCGAAGCGACGCTGGGCGTGGCGGCCCTTAACGCCTGGTACTCGCGCCGCGAGCTTATTGAGCCCTACGGTGCGGTGTTCGACGACATGGGCGAGCTGCCCGAGAGTATGGAGCGCCGCGCCGACGCCTTCGCCATGTATGCCGAGGAGATGCCCGGCAAGCGCGTCACCGTGGTGGGCCACTTCCCCCATGTGGAACGCATCGCCAAGGCCCGCGGTGGCATTCTCACCGTACTCGAGCGCAACTGCACCGACGACCTCGACACGCCCGATCCCGCGTGCGAGTACATAATTCCCGAGCAGGACTACCTGTTCATGACGGGTGTCACGTTCACAAACAAGACCATGACGCGCCTGCTTGAGCTGGCACGCATGGGCAACAAGCCCCACACGGTGCTCGTCGGCCCCAGCGTGGTGCCCGCGCCCCTCTTCTTCGACCTGGGCGTGGAGTGCCTGGCCGGCAGCGTCGTGGTCGACCCCGAGGGCGTGCGCGCCCTCGTCGAGCGCGGCTCAGGCCAGCTCTTCGGCACCGCGCTGCTCATGTTCGACTGCTTCTCCCCCGCCAGCGCCCGCAGGTAGGGGAGCGAGGGGAGAGGGCCTGTCTGCCAGGGATTGGTGGGCGGGCCCGCTTTTGTTGCGCGGGATTTTGATTTTTAGACACGAAAATACTATGATTGGTGTCTAAAAATCAAAAAAGGAGGGCAGCATGACGAAGGCTGCTGAGCTGACACGTTTCATAGTGAACTCTGGCGGGGTTTCGACTGCCGCTCAAATGAAGGAAGCTGGCTTTCTTCCTGGAAGCATAGCGTATGCTCTCGAAACGGGGGCGATAGACAGGCTTACGCGCGGCGTCTATTGCTCCGCCGATATTTTCGACGATGAGTTCGCAGCTATTTCCAACAGATGGAAGAGATGCGTGTTTTCTCATGGCAGCGCGCTTTTTCTCGCGGGCCTTTCGGATCGAGTCCCGCACCAGTTGGATGTATCTGTTCCGTATGGCTACAATCCAGCCGGAATTCGTTCTGAGCATCCAGACATCAATATCCACCGATTGAAGCCAGGGCTCTATGAGCTGGGGATTATCGAGGTAAAAACGCCTGCCGGAATTACCGTGAAGTCCTATTGCGCCGAACGCGCGGTGGCTGACCTCCTGGCATTGCGAGCGACTGAAGGTGCCGATCCTCAACTTGTCCGTGATGCAGTCGGGGGTTATTTCAGGAGAAAAAATGCGGACTTACCCAAGTTGGCCCGCATGTGCGCAGCCCGCGGAGTCGAGAACGAGTTCAGGATGTATCTGGAGGTGCTGGTATGACGCTGAGCGACGCAAGCCTCAAAGGGAAAATCCGAGCGATGGCAAAGAAGGGCGGTCTTAAGCCTCAGGAGTTGCTTCAGATGTACCTGTTTGAGCACCTGCTGCTTCGCTTGGAGAAAAGCCCGTATGCTGACAAGTTTATTCTCAAAGGGGGACTCCTGGTATCTTCCATGACAGGCGTGATGCAGCGCACCACTATGGACATGGATACGACGGTTGTCGGAATGGATATGGATGAATCGACCGTAACGGCGGTGGTGCGCGAGATTTGCTTAATAGATGTCAACGATGAGATGAACTACATCTTTGAGAGAGTTGAACCGATTCGTGAGATTGACGAATACGCTAACTGGCGCGCGCACCTTCGAGTGAGATATGGCAAGCTCGACGCTCCCATCAAGATAGACATTACTACAGGGGACAGGATAGTACCAGGTCAAACGGTATATGCATATCCGCTTATGTTTGACGGGGGATGGGTAAGGGTTCTTTCATATCCGATTGAGACCGTGCTCGCCGAGAAGTTCGAAACTGTTGTCTCGAGGGGTGTGGCCAACACACGGGGCCGTGATTTCTACGACATTCATGCGCTTCTTCGCACGAGGCGGGATGTCATAAATGAGGAAACGCTTGCCATGGCAGTTGCAGCAACGGCTGAGAAGCGTGGGTCAACCGACGCGATTGCCCATTATGTCGAAATTCTTGAAGAAGTTAGACTGTCTCATGCTATGCGAGACCTTGTTTGGGCGTCATACGTCAAAAGTGCCCCGTATGTCGGCAATTTGGGGTTTGATGCGGTGGTCGACGCCGCAATTGAGCTTGGGGACTTGGCGAATCGAGGCCGTAAGCCGTAGTTGGGATGACAGCCGCCCCCGTCTTCGTAGCGTGAGAGACGGGGGCGGCCAATACGATGTTGCCTGAAGGCTTTGTCTGGTTATTATGCCTGGAAGGAAGCGCAGGCGGCGTTGGCGGCACCGCGGCCGGAGTTTACGACGCCGGCCGAGCACGAGCCGCCCAGTGTGATGGTGTACACGGCGCGGTAAAGCATGGCGCAGTCGATGCCTGCTGAGTACAGGCCGGGAATCTTCTCCCAGTTAGCGTGAAAAATACATTGACACTAACAGGCGCGGGCCCTCTCGGCCTCCGCCTCCCTCCTGCGCCCCGCCTCGGCGCCGAAGATCGCGTCCATGTTCCCCAGGACCTGCGACCTCCGCTTGGACAGCGCCGAGGGCGCGAGTCCGTTGCGCGACGCGACCTGCGACAGCGTCTCGTCGCCGTCCAGGAGCTCCCTCACGCACCTGGCCTTGAACTCGGCCGGGTGCGCCCTGTGGCTCCTTCCCTTTCCCGACATGCGCCTTTCCCTTCCTTTCAAACCGTTGCCGACGATGTTGGCGGCTTTTTCTTTCGAAAGGTTGGGCTGTGTCCAGAAATCGCGAGCCATATTAAGGGGGTGCTCTCGGAGGGGCTGGCGGCGCCGGCCTTCAAGAAGCCCGCGTCGCGCCCCGCGCCGGACGCGGCGCGGGGCCTGTCCCTGGAGAGGCGGGCGGACCAGATCGCGCGCGAGGTCTGCGACAGGAGGGGGTCGAGGTGGTGTAGTATTGGCCCGGCGAGGGCGATGGGAGCCCGCCCTTCTTATGCCACGAAAATTTGCGCGATCGAAAGTCGGGGTCTATGCACGAAATACCGCCTCGAAGTCGTGCATAGACCCCCATATGCACCGGATTTGCTCGTTAGGGTGGTCTTAGATGGTCGCGAGCCGTTTGCCCAGGCGATAGCCGGCGGTTACGCAGTTCATGCCGAGGTTGTGACCCCAAATCCTGAAGTTATAGGTGTCACCGATGCAGTCGCCGATGAGCGTTCCCACGCCAAACAGGCCCGGAATGGGATCTGAGTTGGCGTCGCAGACCTCCTGCATGCGGTTGACGTTGAGGCCTCCTTCGATGCACAGCGTATAGGGCTCATTTTTGATACCGTAGAACGGAGGCTGCAGTACCGGCAGGAGATAGCGCTTGTCCTTGTGATACTCTTCGTCAATACCGGTTTCGCAATACTCGTTATAACGCTCGACCTGAGCAAGGAAGGCTTCCTTGTTTTTGCCTTCGAACCCAAGGCCGTCGGCAAGTTCTTCGAGCGTGTCTGCCTTTACCGCGGTGCCCATCGAGGCGTTGAACCCTGCGTATTCGTCTGTTGCCTTGCTGCCGGCGTCTGTCGTGAACAACGTCTGAATCGTGTCGTACACCTCCTGCGTATCGCGGTCGGGGGCACCGATGGCGTCTCCGACCCACGGGGCCGAGTCGTATACCCAGTTGTCATCCCAGATGAGGAAGCTATAGCCGCCCGGTTGCACCTTTTGCGGGTAGGGGGCGTAACCGTACAGCGAATCTTCGTCACAGTAACGGATGCCTTTTGCGTTGACAAGCAAGCCCGGGAACGTGGTCCCGGCTCCGTCTGCCCACCAGCGGCACGGCAGCACCTCATCGCCCATAGAAACGATCATTGGCGCGTTCGGTGTATATTTTTGCCAGGCAGCACCGATCCATAAGGCCATTTTGTGGCCTTCTCCTTCGTATACACCGCCAAGGCCGAAGGGCAGTGCCATGGGGCAGTACTTGGCGACCATGTCGCGGTCGCGGCTAAAGTCGCCAGTTGCCAGAATGATTCCCTTTGTTCCCACATAGCGGATGTAGGCGCCGTCGCGCAGGGCGACCGTGGATACAACGCGTCCCGTCTCATCTTTTTCGAGTTGCTTGGCGGTCGTGTTGTAGTCGATTCGTCCTCCGAGTTTTAAGATTTCCTGCGCCATCGCCTCAACGGCGATTTGCTGCGATGCACCGGCTTCGGGGTGCTCTTTGGTTACAAAAGCGTGGGAGAACGATGGGATTGACATATCGCCCACCGGATCGGTGCGCGTGTTTTCGATGACGGTGCCGATGCCGTATTCGGCCATCTTGTCCATGAGCCAATCCATGGCCTCACCGGAGTAGTTGTAAAAATCCCACCATTTGTCCTGGTCAAGACGCCAACTAGCGGCTGCGAACTCTTTTTGGAAAGGTTGAGGCTTCGCCAGTTTGTGTGGGTAGATCTCAAGTGGCCTAAGCCCTTCCAGGCA
>UQBS01000057.1 GCA_900539345.1 uncultured Coriobacteriaceae bacterium
AGGGCCGGAGGGCGGGAGACTCCCACGCGATTAAGTTCGCGTCATATCGTCTAGTAAAAGGAGACCACTGCTTGGTGTTCAACCGAATTCTGTTGTAAAAACAACGGAATTGACAGCAAGGCACGGGTCCGTATGGCTTTAGACCCCTCTAGAGAGGGGCCGGAGGGCCCTGTGGGACGTTTTGACTACTCCGAAACTCATTTTTCTGCCAACGCACTCGGGAAAACTACTCCGAAACTCGTTTCGTTGCCAAAAAAGGCCCAGAACCCACCTTGTGCCATGCCTCGCATTGCCGGCAAGGCGGGCGTTCTCCCCGGACGACCAACATCGGGAGTGGCCGTTGCGGACCGTGAGGCCTTCGTTTGACGTTTAGGCCGGCTGATTTGGAGGGTGCGGACGGGTTGGGGCAAAAAAGCATGAGGGGAAGCTGACCAAAAGAGGGGGCGCAAGCCGTCTTCGGCCCGCGCCCCCTCGCGCACGTCTCCTCGCTTCTCCCTACCCCTCGATCCCCAGTGCCTCCACGCAGCGGGCGAGTTCGGTGCGGATGGCGATGTGTTGGGGGCAGGCTCGCTCGCAGGCCCCGCAGCCCACGCACTCGCAGGCGCGCTTGTGGCCGTGCTTGTTTACGAGCCAGTTCTCCTGGTGCAGCGCCGCATCCTTGTCACCGTAGATCGTGAGGTAGTTCATGCCTGTGAACGTGCCCGAAATTCCAATGTCCATGGGACACACCTTGGCGCAGTAGTTGCAGGTGGTGCAGGGGATGAGCGGAATCTTGGCGAGCTTTTGCCGGGCGGCGTCGAGCGTGGCGCGCCCCTCGGCACCCAGGTCCTTAAAGTCCGCCATGGCTGCGATGTTATCGCGCAGCTGCTCAAGATTGCTCATGCCTGAGAGCACGCACATCACGCCGGGCAGGTCGGCGGCGAAACGGATGGCCCACGCCGCGGGGGAGAGCTGCGGCTTTGCCTGCTCAAACACCTCGAGCACGGACGCGGGCGGATTGGCGAGCAGGCCTCCCTTGACCGGCTCCATCACGACGACGGGCTTGCCGTGGGCACGTGCCACCTCGTAGCAGCGGCGCGACTGCACGGCGGCGAAGTCCCAGTCGGCGTAGTTTATCTGCAGCTGCACGAACTCCATCTCGGGGTGGGCGCGTAGGATCTCGTCGAGCTCCTCGGGCGTGGAGTGAAACGAGAATCCCACGTGACGGATGAACCCCTCGGCCTTCTTGCGCTGCACGAACTCCCACTGGCCGAAGTCGTCGAAGAAGTGCGTGCGGGTCTCGCCCAGGTTGTGCAGCAGGTAGAAGTCGAAATAGCCGGCGCCGGTGCGGGCGAGCGACTCGTCGAAGCGCGCCTCGGCCTCCTCCTTGCTGGCGCAGTTGACCCACGCGGCGCTCTTGGTGGCAAGCTGGTAGCTCTCGCGCGGGTGGCGCTCCACAAGGGCCTGGCGGATGGCCTCTTCGCTGCCCTCGTAGGCCCAGGCGGTGTCGAAGTAGGTGAAGCCGGCGCCGAGGAACATGTCGACCATCTGCTTGGTCTGCTCGATGTCGATGGTGCCCTTCTCGCCCTCTGCCTGGGGCAGCAGCTGCGGCAGGCGCATAAGGCCAAAGCCGAGCTTCTTGATGTCTGCGCCGAGCTGGGGCTCGTGTGCGTTGGTGGTCATTGGCGTTCTCTCCCATCTCCCATGGACCCGCCCTTGGCGGTCCGCGTGCATGGCAAGAGGATAGCGCTGGCCGTGGGCCCAATCCAGGCAGGTGAGTCGCGGCAAACTAAAACAGCAGGCCAGCTGGGTTGTAAGGGCTTGCATACGGGCCTGTCGAGGGCGTAATGTTGCGGTATCTGCGTTTGCAAGGGGTGCTTGGCAAGGGGACGCTCAAAAAGAATGGGGGAATCAAGGTGAAGGCCCTCGGTCTTGCTTGTTGCGAAAAGAGTTGCACGCGTGCGCGCGGCTCCGCTCGGGGCTGGCTTGCGCTTTTCTTTGCTGTGCTGTGCGCCGTGGCGTGCATGTCTTGCGGGATGGCGGGTGCCGCCGAAGCCCAGGCGCAAGACAGCCAGAGCGGCGACGAGCTCACCAGCGTTGTCTTGGGAAACTTCGTGCTGCGCATTCCTTCGGATGCGACGTTCGAGAAACTTGCTTCAAGCGATGTCGATGCTGAGTTGCAGAAATCGGGCGTCTTTAATGGAACGGTCGATTGCGGGAGCCTGTGTCGTATCGAGGCGGCCGATGGAACGACCGTGTATGCGTATGCGTGCCGGGCGCTCATGGATGCCAACGATGTGGAGTGGGCAAACCGGACAACGGACGAGGTCGCGCTGCAGGAGCGCGGCGAGTGGTTTGCCAGCCAGCTCTTGTACAGCGATGCCTTGTTGACGACCGCAGTGCGCTATGTCGGTTGTTTGCATTACGACGTGGAAGAGCAACCGCTGACGTTCTTCTGCTTTAGCGGCTATGTGCTGCGGGCGGGCTGTGCCGTGGGGTTTGTTTCTCTTCCCTCTGGCTATGTCTCCGTAATTGCCTTTGTGTTCGATCTTTCCCAGAGCGCAGGCGCCGTGTCGCTTGTGGACGGCGTGGTTCCCCTGTTGGAAGTGGGCAATGGGTTTACAACGGCCGAAATGATTGAGGCTGCTTTTGAAGAAGACTACGAGGCGAGCGGGGATGCGCTTGCGTCGTATGGCATAACGTATGGTGACGAGGAGACCGGTCCCTATAAGGACGGCTATTACGAAAGCTCCATGCGTAGTTGGACGGACTACTCTCCCATGGTGTGCATCCAGGTGACCGACGGCAAGGTCTCCGCTGTCGAGGTTGCTGATAACCTTGCATACCTTGGTTTTGGCGCGGCTGCTTTGGAGCAGCTTCCTTCAGCCATTGTGGCCGCCAACGGCATTGAGGGAGTCGATGCCGTTTCCGGTGCGACCCTGACGAGCGAGTTTATTCTTAGTGCCGCGCAGGATTGCCTGGTGCAGGCCACAGCGTGCCCGTTTGATGCGACGGCACGCGAGGGTCTCGCTGCCCAAGCTGAAGTTGATTTCGGGGCATGCTACCGCTGCCATGACGACAACCTCGAAAAGACAAACCATGCCCCCAGCAGGTGGCAGTCTACCGAGGACCAGGTCATCAACCCCCATGACATGCCTGCCATCGACGCCCACGCCGGCGTTAACATCACCTGTGACGATTGCCACGTTGTGGGCGAGGCTCCCGTTATGATGTGCGCCCAGTGCCACGACGGCATAGCCGAGGTTCCCGGGGGCTGGACAATCCCCGACCCCAGCATCAATGCCTTGGCCTACCATATGGATGTTGTCCCCCTCGACACATGCGGCTCCTGCCACGATGGCGCCGTTGTGCGCGAACTCGACATGGCGCAGGCGTCGGCCGGATATTCCTGGTGCGGTGAGCCCTTTGACTTCCACGACATGTCCGCCGACTTGAAGAACGGACACGCCATTCTCCTGGGGAACTTCGACTGCCAAACCTGCCACGCAGAGAGGTCTGTCGCGACATGCGTTACCTGTCATGCCGGCGTCTTCACCGAAGAGACCCTTCCCTGGGGATGGACTGCAGGGGCCGGCCTGACCGACGGCTCCTACACCGCCGAGGGCAAGGGCATCGGCGGCAAGGTGCCCGTGACCGTCGAGGTCAAGGACGGAAAGATTGCCGAGGTCACCGTGGGCGACAACTCCGAGACCCAGGGCATCGGCTCCAAGGCAATCGAGCAGCTCCCCGAGGCCATCGTGGCCGCCAACGGCACCGAGGGCGTCGACGCCGTCTCCGGCGCCACCGTCACCTCCAAGGCCGTCTTCTCCGCCGTCGACGAGTGCCTCGAGCAGGCTGAGCAGGCCGAGAAGGCCGACAAGGCCGAGGAGCCCGCCGCCGAGGAGCTCGCTGCCGAGACCGAATCCCTGATCGACGGCACCTACACCGCTTCTGCCAGGTGCAGTGGCGGTATCGTGCCCGTGACCGTGACCTACGAGGACGGCGGGGTTGTCTGTATCGAGATTGAAAACGATAGCGCGCTCGTGGGGGATGACTTCAAGGCGGTTCTCGCGGCTATCATTGGCTGCCGAAGCCAAGCCGTAAAGGCTGCGGTTGAGATCGATAGAACGGCTGTCGAAAACGCCGCCGCTGCCACCGAGTTTTCGGTTGACGCCGCCATTGAGGCCGCTTCCGCAACTGAGCCCGGCCCCCTGACCGACGGCGCCCTAACCGACGGCACCTACACCGCCTCAGGCAAGGGTTTCGACGGCGAGGTTCCCGTGACCGTCACGATTGAGGGTGGCAAGATCGCCTCCGTCACGGTTGGCTACAACTATGCGACTTCGGGCATTGGCCTCATGGCTATCAACCAGCTCCCCGCCAAGATCGTGGCCGCCAACGGTACCGAGGGCGTCGACGCCGTCTCCGGCGCCACCGTCACCTCCAAGGCCATCTTCACGGCCGTCAACAGCTGCCTTAAGCAGGCTGCTTCCTAGGCATATGTCCTCGTCATTTGAGCCCAGGCGGCTTTAGCCCCCTGTCCGCCTGGGCCCGCGATTCGACCAACGTGCAGCCCCAACGAGCGTGCGCTTCTTAAAACCTCCTGCGTGACTGGCGGCGAAAGCACCGCTCGCATATGCCGAAGCGGTGGCCCCAGGGAAGGGGTCGTCCGCACGACGAGCAGCGACGTCCCTCGTAGCTCTGCCGCGCAAGGAAGGACGAGATGTCGGCCGAGACCTCGTCGCGCAGAAGGGCGACGTCGTCGACGCTCACGAGCGACGCGGTGGGGTGCCCGTCTCCGGGGCCCAACAGATAGGCGCCGACCAGGTCGAGCTTGTCGTAGACCGCCTGCATGGACTCGAGGTCGTCCTTGTCCCAGCCCTTGTCGAAGTCGGGCAGCGGGACCTTTGCCACATGGGCGCGCAGTATTTCCTCCCACAGGTCGAGTGCACACGCGTTGCCCGACTTGAATGGCAGCGTCGCGAAGGCATACACCGTCCGCGCGTCGGTCGTGATCTTCTCCGCCCTTTCTGCGAGCATGGCCTCTTCCGAGTAGTCGGCGCAGCGGAAGGGCGCCGGTGCCTTCGCGTTTGACCAGGCGTCAAAGAGCGCGGAGACGGGCGCGTCGATGTCCAGGAGTGTTCTGGGAAACGCGAGCGTCGCGCTGCGGACGGAGCGGACCTTCGCGGCCAGGGCGTCTGCCACAAACTCGGGGTCTATGGAAGACGCCGCCTCGCCGGCCTCGGCGTAGCCGTAGCGCCCTGCTCGTCCGGCGATCTGCTTGACCTCGCCAGGGGTCAGCATCACGCGCTCGCGGCCGTTGAACTTGTCATGCTGCAGGAACACCACGCGCTTCACCGGCAGGTTGAGCCCCATGCCGATGGCGTCGGTCGCCACCACCACCTCGGCGTCGCCCTCGCGGAAGCGCCGCGCCTCGGCCTGGCGCACGGCATGGGGGAGCGCCCCGTACACCACGCAGCAGGTGCGGCCCGCGTTGTGGAGCTCCGCCGCCGTGGCGTGGACGTCGCGTTTTGAGAAGGCGATGCAGGCGTCGCCCGGCCGCACGTCTTCGGGGAAGCGCACAAGCTGGGGAAACGGTAGCAGCGGGTTCAAACGCTCGTGGCGCTGTACGCGGTAGGTGTCGCCAAAACGCTCACGGCATCCGTCCAAGACGCGCCGCACGATGTCGAGGCCCTCCGGCGCGCAGCATATGTGCAGCTCATCGGCATCGACGCCGATGAGTGCGCGACTCCACGCCCCGCCGCGGTTGGGGTCGCCCAGCATCTGCGCTTCGTCGATCACGGCCACGTCCCACATGCCTTGGGGGTCGAACATCTCAACGGTGGAAGCGACGTGCTGGGCCCCCTCCACAAGGCGGCGCTCCTCTCCGGTCACAAGCGAGCAGGGGCAGCCGCGTTCGTTCGACGTGTCGGCCACCTCTGCGGCAAGAAGGCGCAGCGGGCCGAGGTAGAGGGCGCACCCGGCGCTCCTAAACGCCGTGAGCGCGTCATGGGTCTTGCCGGCGTTCGTGGGGCCGACGTGGATGATGATCTCGCGGGGATGCGGGCGACGCGAGGGATATCCCAGGTAGGGATCGGCTTTGGCGGACACCGCCGCCTCGGCGTACGCGCGCCTCAAGGCCGCCTGAAGTGCTCGTTCGCCCTCTCTGCCGGCGGCCAGGTCCGCGCCCAACGCGCGCAGCCCCGGATTGGCCGACGTGCACAGCGCGTCGATATAGGCGTCCGTGTCAAAAGAACGGCACAGCGCAGCCTCGAAGGCGGGTATCCGATATGCGAGAAGCTGGTTCGTCACGTAGTCGTGGACATCGGAGCCGATGAGCGACGACCCAAGCCGGTTGAGGTCGCGGTCGGCCTTCAACAGGTCGCGATACACGCGCTCCGATAGGTCCTGTTCCTGGTTCTTCTTTTGGGTCTTGGCACCCAGCGTGCGGGCCAGGGACCGGCGCCAGGCGCCGCCGTCGCCCATGACGCGCACAGCGACTTCGGGGCTGGTGTCGGACATCTTCATGAAGCCGCGCTTGCCGTATGCGCAAAGCTGGAACTCGTCGTCGGCGGCCTTGCGGGCAAGCTCGCTCACGAGCCGGTCGCAATACGCCTGCTCGCCGCCGAGCAAGGCGAACATGTCGCGGTCTGGCGGATATTGCTCGACGAGGTCTTTGTGCAGGAGAAGCTTTGTGCGCGCCTTGCGCGAGTCTCGCACGGAGCGAAGCAGGTCTTCGGTCCTGGCGCCGGTGCGCTGAGCCATCTCGTTGCGATAGGCCTGCAGGATTCCCGCCGGAATGCCGTCGTCGCTTGTTGCCTGCTGCCAAGACGAGAGCGTCTCTGCAAGGAGGGTTTTGTAGGCGTCGGACGTCTTGAAGTCGCGCAGCCAGTGCCGCTCGCAGTCGTGCGTGCGCTGGTAGTCCTTCTCGATAGTCGAGCGGGCCAGCCGCTGGGCCGTGCCGGAGCGCTCGGCAAGCCAAGACGTGAGCAGCGGGTCTTTGCCCGGATGGGCAAACCGGCCTGCATAATCGTCAGATTCGTCCCTGCGCGTCCTGCGCCATGCGTAGCCCGAGAGTTCCTCGAAGGCGGGGTTTGCCTCCAGCGCGGCTACGAAGCGTGCCTCGAGCTCCAAGTATTCACGCTCCTGGGGAGCGAGCCATAGGTCGAGGTTTACAGACGAGAGCGCATCGTCGACCGTCGCGTCCATAGAGGCGGCGGCGTTCCAGGCGTCCTCGACGATTCGCTCAAGCTCGTTGAGGCGCCAAAGCTCACGCGGGTCGAAGGCCCCGCGCCTGGAAGGCCTGCCAGGGGCTTTGTCGTCCTGCTTGGGGGCGATGTTCTCGGCTTGTGTATCGTTCAATGCAGCCAGACTCCTTGCGGCGAAAACTGTGTTTGCAAGATTGTATATGCCCAACCGATGAACCTGCTTCTGAAAACCACCGGTCAAACTCCCCGAAAACATCCGGTCGAAACCTCTGAAAACCACCGGTCAAAACCTCTGAAAACCACCGGTCAAACTCCCCGAAAACATCCGGTCGTGCTGGTAGCGCCCATCACGGCGCTGCGCGAGTAAGGTTGTTGCCCAACGCTAATGTGCGCTCTTCATGGGCTTCCCGCTCCAGCGCGGTGGAGTACTAAAGCAAATCGCTATGGCTTGTTGCATTTGCCCCAGCTTTTGTCTAGAGTGATTTTGGTTTGTTTCGCCTTTGTTTCTTGGGAGGGAACGAGGCTTGCCGGGGAACGGTCGAATGGTCGGCCAAAGGGGACGAGGGGAATACTATATGTGCGGCAATGCTGATGAGCAGGCCGAATTGATGACGCATACGGCTTGCGCTGCGGCACAGCCCGATGTGGCCGAAACGGCCCAGGGCAACGCAGAAGACGAGACCCGAGCCGTTTTGCTCGGCTTCCTCAAGGGACGCGAGTATCTGTTCTCACTTTTCCATAAGCTCCTGGGCACCCTGCCCAGTACCGAGCTTTTCACGGCTGCAAGCAGTCGGGAGAGCCTGGCCGTGGTCGACATGTTCGACGACGGCGCAAGCCCCGCGCCCGCCGAGCTGCGCGCGGCGCTTTCTCGCTGCGCCGACCTTGTCGCCCAGGGCGAGCAGGGCATGCAGCAGGCACATGACGAATACGAGCGACTTTTCTTCGCTCCCGACAATATGGTGGCCGCGCCGTGGGAGTCTGTGTACACCACGCGCGAGCGTGCCCTGTTCCAAGAGTCCACGCTTGCCGTGCGCTCTTGGTATGAGAGGTATCTCTACATCCCGGCTGGCTACCCGCGCATCCCGGATGACCACATTGCCCTCATGATGCACTTTCTCGAGCTGACGGCCGCGCGAGCCATTGCCCACCTGGAAGATGGCCAGCTGCGCGAGCTCGCGAAGGTGCTTGAGGACCAGGCGGCATTCGAGCGCGGGCACCTGCTCAACTGGGTTTTCTCGTATGCGCAGGACATGGCTTCGTCGAAGACGCACGAGGTGTATCCGCAGCTTGCGCAGGCTGTGGCCGACTTCGTGCAGCTCGACGTGTCGGTCCTCGACGAGATGTTGGAGATTGTCGCTTCCGTCGCGGCATAAAGGTATTGCACGTTGGTTTTGTAAGACAAGGGGATAGGAGGACAGTTTTATGGCATTGGTACAAGATGCACTGAAATCCGGGCTCAGCAGGCGTAAGTTCCTGGCTGGCTCCGTTGCGGCCGTGGGGGCGGCAAGCCTGGGTCTGTCTGCAGTGAGCGGCTCGGCCGACAACAACCTGCGCATGGCCCTGGCCGACGAGATGAAGGCCGATGAGGAGGGTGAGTGGCATTCCGCCGCTTGCTGGCACAACTGCGGCGGCAAGTGCCTCGTCAGGGTCTGCACGAAGGACGGCGTGATCGTTCGCCAGGGGACCGACGACATCAACACCGACGACGAGATCAACCGTCAGCAGAGGGCCTGCCTGCGCGGCTGGTCGCAGCAGTACCAGGCTCGCGGCCTCGACCGCCTGAAGTACCCCATGAAGCGCAAGAACTGGAGCCCCGAGGACCCGCACGCCGAGCTTCGTGGCATCGACGAGTGGGAGCGCATCTCTTGGGACGAGGCTGCCCAGTACATCCATGACGAGGTCGAGCGCATCAATGGCGAGTTTGGCGACAACTCCATCCTCGCCCTGGGCGGCGGCATGACCGGCCTGCTCAACAAGCTCAACATTAACTACCTCTCCTCGTGGACGACCTCCTCGTGGGGCAGCTGGTTCGCTCCTGGCGTGCTCGGCTGGGGCGACGGTTGCAACGACTACACGGTCAACAACGACCGTCTCGACATGTTGAACTGCGACTACGTGGTCGCTTTCGGCTACAACCCTGCTTGGGCCGCCCTGGGCAACGCCACGAACTTCGCCAAGTCCTGGAAGGACGCCGGCGTCAAGTTCATCATCTTCGACCCGATCTACACCGACACGACGTCCATTCTCGACGCCCAGTGGGTGCCGATTCGCCCCGCCACCGACATGGCAGCCATGATGGCCATGGCCTACGTCATGCTCGAGGAGGACAGCGAGTCCAGCCCGCTCATCGACTGGGACTTCCTGGATCGCTGCTGCGTGGGCCAGGACGCCGACCACATGCCCGCCGACGCCACGACCGACGAGAACTTCTTCGACTACCTGCGTGGCGAGTACGACGGCGTGCCCAAGACCCCCGAGTGGGCCAGCGAGATCTGCGGCGTCGACCCCGAGACCCTGCGTGAGGTCGCCCGTATCCTGGGCAAGGACAACAACGTCGCCATCCTGTCGAGCTGGGCGAGCGCTCGTACCTACAACACCGAGCAGCTTCCTCAGACCGCTATCTGCCTGGGCGCCATGGGCGGCCACATCGGCAAGAGCGGCAACTGCGTTGGCCCGACCGCTTGGAACCACACGAACAACTTTGGTCCGCGCCTTGTCAAGGCCGGCAGCGCCGGCAGCGCCGGCGGCACGAGCGGCACCGGCTCGTCCACTTCCGTGAGCGACACCCAGATGTGGGGCGCCGTGCTCGGTGAGCCCTTCAACCCCACCACGCTGTGGAAAACGCTCAACGGTTACGGCGTGTCTTGGAAGGATGCCATCGGCGAGTACGACCTTACCAAGCGCATCGAGAACATCACCGCTGACGTCAGGATGATCTGGACCGCCAACAGCGCCAAGCTCACCACCTGCGAGGGTGCCAAGAAGGGCATTGAGGCGTTCCGCTCCGTCGAGTTCGTCGTGGGCCAGGGCCACTTCCTCACCGCTTCCAACAAGTACGCCGACATCGTGCTTCCCATCACCACCAACTGGGAGCGCGAGGGCAGCTTCGTGTGGGACGGCTACATCAACCGCGACACCATGCTGATCAACCGCAAGGTCGTCGACCCCTATTTCGAGGCCGTCAGCGACACCGAGGCCTGCATCAAGATCGGCGAGAAGTTCGGCCTCACGCAGGACGACTTCTTCACCGTCAGCGAGACCCAGCGCCTCTTCAACGCCGTGGCCACCTGCTCGGTCGTCAAGGAGAACGGCGTCGACTGGGAGAACCTGTGCTCCATCACGCAGGAGGACATCGACGAGTGGGGCGTTGAGGGCGAGCCGCAGGAGGGTCGCGTCCCGATCGCCAAGTTCATGGAGGACGGCGTGTACCGCGTCGACCGCCACGTGGGCGACAACTACGGCTACATCGACAAGCAGGCCTTCCGCGAGGATCCCGAGGCCAACCCCATCGCCACGAACTCCGGCAAGGTCGAGTTCTACTGCCAGACCTGGGCCGACTGCCTCAACTCCCACGGCTACTCCGATGAGCCTTACTCGCCCATCCCCAAGTACCGTGCCTGCACCCAGGGCTTCGAGGAGACCTTCGTCGACGGCGACATCGCCGGCGAGAAGAGCGACTTCCCGCTGCAGTGCATCAACCCGCACTACCAGCGTCGTTCGCACTCCATCTTCGACAACATCCCCTGGCTGCGCGAGGCTTGCGCCAACCCGTTCTTCATCTCCAAGCAGGATGCTGAGGAGCGCGGCATTGCTGACGGCGACACGGTGAAGATTTCCTCCAAGTACGGCGAGACCCTGCGTCCCGCCAGCGTGACCGCCCGTATGATGCCCGGCGTTGTGGGCCTGCCCCACGGCGCATGGGTGCGCGTCGACGAGAACGACGCCGTTGACCACGGCGGCAGCGAGAACTACATCACCGGCAACGTTGCCACGGGCATGGGCGTTGACGGTTACAACACGCTGAACGTCCAGGTTGAGAAGTGGGACGGCGATCCGCTCCCCGCCGACAAGGACGTCCCGCAGACGATCCTGTTTGACTAGGTAAGGCGAAAGGGAGCTGAACATGGCACAGTACGGGTTCTATTTCGACCAAACGGCGTGCGCAGGGTGCCATACCTGCCAGATCGCCTGCAAAGACAAGAACCGCCTGGATGTGGGCTACCTCCTGCGTGAGGTCCACACCTACGAGTGCGGCGAGTATCCCAACCCGGGTTACTATCACCTGGCCACGACCTGCAACCACTGCGACAACCCTGCCTGCGTGGATGCCTGCCCCACCGGCCGCACGGTGAAGGATGCTGAGACCGGTCTCGTTTACCACGACCCCGAGATCAACTGCGCAGGTGCCGCCTGCCAGCTTTGCGTCGAGGCCTGCCCCTACAACCACCCGGTCTACATTGAGGACCTGGAGAAGGTTGTGAAGTGCGACGGCTGCCGCGACCTGGTGGCCAAGGGCGAGCAGCCCGCTTGCGTCGCAAGCTGCATGATGCGCGCCCTGCACTTTGGCCCGGTCGACGAGCTGCGTGCGCAGTACGGCGACGACCTCGTGAGCGCCCTGCCCTGCTACCCCGACGGTGAGACCGGCCCGAACTTCCTCGTGAAGGCTCGCGCCTGCGCCCTCGAGGACGGCTTTGAGGAGAAGATCATCTAGGTCTGCTCCAACGCTTGAGCAAGGCCACGACATCCCCCGATGTCACGCACAAGCCCCCGTGTCCGCGTCTCTCACAGAGCCGCTGGGCACGGGGGCTTTTTGGTGGACGAGGGGGACTGGCGAGTGGCCCGCGAGGACATGCTGGGGGCGCAGGCATGCAAGGCGAGGGGGGCGTGGGCGCGCGGATGCGGGCGCATGCACCGCCCAATGGCGCCCCGGGTGCGGGCGCATGCGAAGGCGGGCGGCGCCGCGGAGGCGGTCGAGGCCGAGCCGGCTTTGTGGTTCGCGGGAGTCACGGCGTCCAGCAGTGCCGCAATCAAGCCGCGCTGCTGTGCCTACATCGTATCTACCTGCAGGTCTGCCAGGTCGAAGAGGCTCGGGGTGGTGTAGCGTGCGTCGAGCTCGCGCAGCACACGGCCGTCCGGGCGGTCCTCCACCACGCCCAGCCCGATGGCCACGAGCGCATGGGGAAGCTCGCCTGCGAGCAGGGCGATGTCGCTGGGGGCAAGCTCGAGTTCGTCGGTCTGGCTGTAAGCCGTCGAGCTATCTGCGTCGCTGGTTCGCCCGGAAGCCGCCTGGCTGCCCGTGACATCAGCCCAGCCGGGAGCCGTGGAGTTGCTTGCGATGATGGCCTGCTTGCCGCCGGCCGTCGAGTTGTTCGCGATGCCGACCTGGCCAGGGGCTTCCGAGCCGCCTGTGAAGTCGGCGTGCCCGCTGCCAGCAAGAATGCGCCGCGCTGACGCGGCATCGGCCCCAAAGATACGCGCGCAGGCGAGAAAATGACCGCGCTGCGCATACTCGCGCGGGGGGAAGGCCTGCTTGAAGGGTGCGTTTTGCTGGTACATCTGCCCGGTGAGCTTGTTCTCGAGCGAGCAGTAGTGCACACCCATGCGCAGCTCGCGCTCGATGGCCAACGACAGGAGCCGGATGCAGGCGTCCTCGCTTCCTTCGATGGGCAGGCCGCCCGCATACCAGTAGTCGTAAGGCACGCGGTACGGTTCGTGCTTGATGCGATAGCCGCGTCGCGCGAATGCGGCCGCATTGTTGAAGGGGAAGCACAGTTCAAGCAGGTTAATGCCGGTCGCGCCGCGTTTGTCCAGCTCAATGAGCAAATCTTGCATGAGTCCCAGCTCGTCGGGCATGACGGGCATCTCTACCATGGTGGCATCGAACACGCTCACGCAGCCTTCCAGCGCGTCGAGCGTGCGCTGCCTCAGGGTGGCCGACTCCTGCGTCTTGATGCTGAAACGCACCTCGTTGAGGCCAGCTTCGCGCAGCTCGCGCGCCGTCTGCGCGTCCATGCCCTCGCCGCAGGTGTACAGGCGCGTGTACGCGTTGGGGTACAGCTCGCGCGCACGCTCAAGGAACGCGAAGAGCTCGCGCTTGTGCAGGAGCGGCTCGCCGCCGGTCACGGCCAGGTGCTGCAGGCGCGCGCCGTGGGCATGCTCGGCCTCGAGGTCAGCGGCTATGTTGCGCACATGCGTCTGGTAGTAGGCGTAGTTCTCCTGGTTGGGGTTGAAGCAGAAGAAGCACTTTTTGGGGCACTGGGTGGAGGTGAGGAACGTCTGCGTGCCCACGGCCTTGCGGCAGGCCAGGCACGCGGGCGAGATCCAGTTGAGCCACAGGCTGCTGCGGGCGTTTTCCACATGGAGGCCCGCCTGCATCATTTGGTCGACTTCTGCCGAGAAGGGGCTGAGGCCCGCTTGCTCCTCGGGAGCTACACCCAGGCCAAACTGCCCTACCGCCTCGAGAAAGTCGGCGCGGATCTCGCGGTAGGTCTGCGCATAGCTGCGCGCATTTTGAGGCGCGACGCACGCGCCAGTCTTACCGTGCGATGCGCGCAGGGCCTCGTCGATTGAGCGGAACAGCATGTGATAATCCTCCAAAAACAGTGCTATACCAGCAATGATGCATCATGGGCTGCCTGGCTTGCAGCTAGGTTCCCGCGTGGTCAAACAGCGTGAGGCCCCCGACGCCACCTGACAGCGCCGGGGGCCTCGCTCGATTTCCGGGGTGCCGTTACCTCTCGAAAGTCTCGGCGACGAGCTTGAGGTAGTCGACGATGGGCAGGTGCTGGGGGCAGGCGCGTTCGCAGGCACGGCATTCGATGCAGTCGCTGGCCTTGCCGTGGTCGTTGTTCCAGCCGCGGTAGATCATACCCTGCGTGGAGAAGTCGCGGCTACGCGTGCGCTTCTCGGCGTTGTACAGCGAGAAGTACTCGGGGATGGCGATGTTCTTGGGGCAGTGCTGCACGCAGTAGCGGCACGACGTGCAGGGAACGGCGATGTTCTGGCGCACGAGGTCGCCCACGTGGTGCAGCATGTTCATCTCGTCGTCGCTCAGCGGCTTGAAGTCGGCCATGTAGGAGATGTTGTCACGCAGCTGCTCGAGGTTCGACATGCCGGAGAGCACCATCTCCACGCCTGGCAGGCTGGCGGCAAAACGCACGGCCCAAGAGGCCAGGGAGGCGTTTGCGTCGGCGGCATGGAGGATGTCCACGGCCTCGGCGGGCAGGTCGGCCGCAAGCGCGCCGCCCTTGATCGGCTCCATCACGAAGACGGGCTTACCGTGCTTGCGGCACACCTCGTAGTTCTTGCGGGCCTGGATGCCTCCGTCTTCCCAGTCGAGGTAGTTGATCTGCAGCTGCACGAACTCGGCGTCGGGCCAGCGGTCGAGCAGCTCGTCGAGGTACTCGGCGTTGTAGTGGTACGAGAAGCCCAGGCGACGGATCTTGCCGGCGTCGCGCTGCTTGCGCAGGAAGTTCCACGAGTCGGCGCGGTCGGTGTTGATGGTGTTCTGGCCGCCAAGGGCATGCAGCAGGTAGTAGTCGAAGTACTCCACGCCGCACTTCTCAAACTGCTCCTCGAAGATGCGCTCCTGGTCGCCGTCCTGCTTGATGAGGGCGCTGGGCAGCTTGTCGGCCAGCACGTAGACGTCGCGGTCGTAGCGCTCCACGAGGGCCTTGCGCATGGCGCCCTCGCTGGCGCGCTTATGGTAGAAATACAGGTTGTCGAAGTAAGTGAAACCGGCGGCGAGATACTCGTCCACCATTTGGCTCACGAGCGGTACGTCAATCGAAGTGGGGTCTGCCGGGTCGGTCAGCGGCAGGCGCATGCAGCCAAAGCCGAGCTTCTTCATGTCCGTCATACGGGTCCTCTCCCCTGTGTCCAAATAACCACGCATGCCATTGTAGCGAGGCAAAAGGCCCAGACGTTCTCGAAACGCCGACAAGTTCTCGCAAAAGTCGAACGCCTGCGCTGGGCAGTGCGGGAGAAGAAGCTCGATATCGGGCGGTCTTTTGGTTTTGTCTGTCCCAACAGGTCCCCGAACCCACCCTCTCCGCAGGTGTCAGCGCGACGGTAGTAAGCGTGCTCAGTAACAAGCTGCGCGTGTGCGTTGTGCTGGGCGTTTGTGTGTTATGGCGCAGGCCCAGCCGCGCTGCCATGGGTGTGGCTCATTCTCAGCCGCGGGAGATGCGCTCGCCCGCCTGCGGATACCGACTGTTGGGACAGACAAATTGCAGGCAGTCAGTTGACTGCCATCAGCAAGGCCACTTGCGTAACTGTGACCAAGCGGCCTTGCTGTGTTTACATAAGCTCAGTTGTCCAGTTGAGCTCTTGAATCTTGCCCTCCAGCTCGCGCAGCTCTTTTGAGAGGGCATCGACCTGTTTTTGAAGTGGAGCGACGGCCACGGAGGGCAGAATCTTAATCTCGGAATGAGTGGCGCGCATCACCGTGGCGCTGGCGCTGTCCAGAAAATCGCGCAGCACCCCCACTTTGAGCCGCAGGCAGTCGCGATGGGCGAGCAACTGGGTAAGAGTCTGCCCGTCGGCCACTGTCCGCGCGTTGGTCAGGTTGATGTGGGCAATAAGCTCGTCGAGCTGCGTCGTTGTTTGGTCGAGCTGAGCCAAGAGCTCCTGGGGGTCCTCGGCCGGCTCCTCGCCTTGTTGAACCTTGGCGTTAGCTGCAAGGCGTGAACGGAGCTGCTCGATATGCTGCTGTGCGGCCGCTCGATCGGCCAGGGCCTGGGCAAGTTTCATAGGCTGCAAACCTCCTGTTAGCTGACTATTTCAGGGGTATTGTACCCTGCTGATGACAGTCTGCGCTTATGTGCGCGCGTTTCGTTGTCCCGTGTCCCGGGCAGGGGCACAAGGGCCGTGCGCGGGCGGCCGGTCGGGTCGCCCAAAGGGCTACCTAAACATAACATAGCTCTTCGTCAAGAAATGAATAAGGGCAGGCCCCTTAGAGCCTGCCCTGAACTGTAATGGGATGGGTTGGGGCCGTGGCTCAGGGGCCGATGGGGCAACCTCCTGTTTCCTTGGCGGGGGCGACGGGCTGGATTCGGCCCACGCCGATGCTGCCGTGGAAGTCCCGCTTCCTGGGCGAGAGGGCGATGGGCGTCCCCTATTGCTGCCCTAGACTGAAACGCACGCCATGCCCATCGGGCGGCTGTTCGTATGCAAGGCTCCCGACGTGTATGATGATTGCCGGTGTATCGCGCAGGGGGCTGTGAGCCTGCTGCGCCAACGTGTTCGCTGGAAGAGACGACAGGGGAGGTGCGGCCATGCTTGGAAAGACTCATGTGAGTGCGGGTATGGCGGCATCTCTGCTGGTACTGCAGCCTGTGTCGGTCGCGCCGCTCGCGTGCGCTTTGCTTGGCGGGGCTCTCGGTGGATGGATCAGCGACATAGATGTGCGAGGGGCCAAGCTCGTACGAGGGACAATCGTAAGCGTGTGCGTAGTGGCGCTTGCATTTGCGAGCCGCTTTCTTGCGGAAATGTTTTCCGAGGTAGAGGCGCTTCAGGCGATGGCCCCCGAGATGGGGCCTGCTTCTGTCGTGGGCGCAGCTCTTTTTGCGGCTATCACGCTGCTTGGTTCGGTCACGGCCCATCGTACGTTTACGCACTCACTTGTGGGCTGCGCGCTGTGGTATGTGGCGGCCTGCTTTCTTTGGCCGCAGGTTGCACCTGCGTTTGGCATCGGTTTGTGCAGCCATCTTATCCTTGACCTGCTCAACAAAGCCCCCAAGGGATCAATGCAGCTGTTCTTTCCCCTCAAGACGCGCGTGTGTCTTGACGTATGCCGTGCCGATGGTTTTGCAAACGCGCTCGTCTGGAGTGCCTCCGTTATCGTGTGCGTCGTGTACGTGGGATGGCTCGTCATCTCGCGTTTCTAATCTGGCGCTGGCAGGCGAGCTATCCGGAAAGGTGCCGGAGCTCACCACGGGGCGATCATGGGAGAGGTGGCCTGACTGGCTGTTCCGAGAGTCGTCTGGAACCCCGTGCGTAGGGAGTCTTGTGAGTCCACTGAAAAGCGCTGTTTGTGTTCAGGTGCACCAAGCCTTGATCCCCATTTCACCCGTCGTGAAGGCTCGCTGAAAAATAACAGCCTGTGTTCAGACGCACACTAGCAGGCACTTGGAATCGACGGGGGCGCGGATCATCGAAAGCTGTCGCCTGTGTACAGATGCGCCGCGGTCGAAGGGACGTGGCTGAACTCAGGTTCAGGCCGTGTGCCACTGAACATTTGCTGTGCATGTTCAGGTGCCCGCAAAGGTGTTCAGAGCGGCCGCCCTTCTTTCATGTTTTAAAATTCTAAGTCATCTGCCAGGTATTATATGCAGTTGTGATTGCATTGTTGCGTAATTGTGTTTGCATTCTGCCTGAACATGGCAGCGTTGATGTTCACCTTGCCGGGGACGAAGATATCCTCAGTTCAAGGGGCGGCCAAAGCCGATCGGCCCCCTTGGACCACCGACACCCCATCTCAACCTTACGTTAGGAGATCCTTCCTATGAGCCCGCTCCTTCTGGCCGCCACGCTGACCATCACCCTTGCCTTCTTCGCCTACACCTTTGGCGTCTTCTCCGAGCGCCGCGCCGGTACTCTCAAGAAGGGTCACCTCGCCCTCTTCTGGCTCGGCCTGGCTTTTGATACCACCGGTACGACCATCATGTCCGTCATCGCTAGCGGCGGCGACGGCTCCATGTCGCCCCTGCATGCAATTACCGGTATCGTGGCCATCGCCCTCATGCTCTTCCACGCCCTGTGGGCTACCCGCGTGGTTCTGCGCGGCGACGCGGCGGCTCGCGAGAGCTTCCATCGCCTGAGCATCTCCGTGTGGCTCTTCTGGCTCGTGCCTTACGTGGTCGGCCTGCTCATGGGTATCCCGGCCCTGCACTTCGGTGACTTCGCCGCCTGCGTCACCGCAATCGTCGGCGTCCTTGCCGTGGGCATCGTGCTTTGCATCAAGGCCAACGTCGCCCGTCGCAAGGCTGCAAAGAAGTAAGAAAGATACGAACCGGCACCTGCTTTTTGAGCCCGCATCCCAAGGTCGCCTTGGGGTGCGGGCTTTTCTATGTCGGCGAGGGGGAGACCGCTCGGGCGAGGAGCTGCGGGCAGACTGGCCAGTCGTATCGGCCGTGTCGCAGACTTGGCCATGGTAGGCCGAGATATTGCGCGCCGTCGTGTTTGGCAATGGACGCGCGCGGCACCTTGTGTGGCCAGCCCGTCGGCCAGGGCCGGATTCCTGATATATGCAGAGAGGCTCGGCAAGCTTGCATGTGCTCGGAGGTGGGGATGGGCTGCGGGGGCCCCTGTACATGAGAAGGCCCCGTCTGTCGTGCGGCCTGCTTCTCTGGGAAGTAAGGTGAGGCGCCTGTGTATGCGGGGGGGAGCCGAATCCGGCGACGTGGGCGGCGTGAGACGTGCGGGTCTTGGCATGCAGGGGGAACCTGCCCGTTGGGCCGCGGCTATCGGCGGGGGCTCTCCCGCGGTGCAGAAACGAGCCTAAACTATTATTATCCCCCGACTTGTGTCCATCCGATGGAGCGCCCATCCCGCCCTTGCCCCCTGCCTGCGCGTGCGTGTATAGTTCTCCCTCGCGCCGCACCCCAGCCGATGCGGCCGCGCGAACCCCGAGAACCGGATACTGCGGAAGACGCAGGAGGTCA
>UQBS01000058.1 GCA_900539345.1 uncultured Coriobacteriaceae bacterium
CCTGGAAGGGCTTAGGCCACTTGAGATCTACCCACACAAACTGGCGAAGCCTCAAAAAACTTGGCTAATCATGGGAGGCGTTTGTGTCATCAAAGATTTGGGCCAAAGATACCAACCCCTGGCTTGCCCTTGGAGCCGGCTTATATTGGGCGTCGTATGCCTATCGCATCATGAACCCCGATCCCATCTACTCCACGCCAGTCGGGGCCAACTCCCCCATCATCGAAGACGTCTTCATGACGCTTTGGGTCTTCGTCACCTTCCTCATCTGCAAGCGCTGGGGCGTCCGAAAGCCACGCGCACCCATATCTGCTGTCATGATTTTCGCCGCAGCGATCGTGTTCGTTATTGAAGTAACGCACGTCTCACTGCCGTTTTGGGCCGCGCTCTTGGTTGAAGCGCTTGACCTTTTCACATTGGGCGCATCAATGATCTTATGGGGCCTGGCGTTCGCCTCGCTCGAGAAGCATCTCGCGGGCCGCAACGTCGTGGTCGCCGTCCTTATCGCCGCCGCACTGATTCTTATCGGAAAGGCCCTTTCGCCTTTCATCCCCATGGCTTGGATGATGTGCCTGAGCTCGGCGGGCGGCTCGGCGGTCATGCTGTGGGGCGGCATCGGCCTTCAGACGCATCGTCGCAAGGCAAAGAATCGCTCCGCTAAGAGCTTTGCGGCGCTCTGCGCGCAGCGCTTTGCCTATGGATTCTCGCTCGGCTTCTTCCCCACCGCCACCGCCGCGCTCGCCACGGGCGGCCCTGATGTCGTATTGCTTGCGTTCTCGCTCGTCGTTGTCGCCGCGGCAGCCGTTGCCGTGCTGCGCAGCGACGATCCACCTTGCACGCTTCTGCCGGCGCTCATTCTTGTTGCATGCTGGATTTTGAGCCTCCCCTTCCTAAACGGCGGCCTCACCGGCATGTTCCCGTCGCTGTTCTGCGCCATCTGGCTCTCATGGCAAACGCTTTCTTCGGTGCAGCTTTCCGAGCTTAAGGAGCAGTACGGCTTCTCCGAGCTCGACATCACGTTTATCGACAAGCTGGCCATCGCGGTCACCATTCTGACGGGCACCTTCACCTGCCGCATCATCGAGATTGTCACCGAGATGCCCACGCTGTCGGTCGGTCTCGTTGAAATCCTACTGCCCATAGCGTTCTGTGGACTAGCCATCATGGCGAGCTTCTCGCTGGCCCGCCTTCTGAACGTGCGCCAGGAGGACAACTTCAAGGGCCGCGTGGCTCAGGCAGCCGGCGAGTTCGAGGGGCGCGTCTTCGCCTCCATCGCCACCGAGTTTGGCCTGTCGCCCCGCGAGCACGAGGTCTTCGCCATGCTCGCCCAGGGCCATACGAGCGCCTTCATCGCCGAAACTGCCGGCATCAACCCCGGTACCACCAAGGCCCACATCGCCCACATCTATCAAAAGCTTGATGTGCACAGCAAAGACGAGATGCTCGAACTGGTGGAGGATCGCATCGCCAGCGGACAGATGGACATGGAAGACAATCTGTAAGTCGCCTGCCCGTGTCCGTGCCAAGACTGCAAATACAGAGCCGTGCGCGCCTCGTCTACCGGGGCGCGCACGGCTCTGTGTGTTTACCCCCATGTTCGCATGGGCGCAGCCAGCAAAATGCAGACATCTGCAGCGTACCTCGCACACCTGCACCTCGCCCTGAACACCCCGGGGCATCAGGAGGCACACGGCCGCAGGACAGGCCCGCTTAGAGAGCCTACCAGCCGAGAATTATTCCCACAGCCAGTAGAATGCCAAGAAAGCCAGCGTTTGCCCCCACAAGCATCCCCATGAACTTCCTGGTAGAGAGGGGAGCCGATTCTCCTTGTGTCGCCCGGAACCCTCGCGTCACCACGCCGTACTGGGCAATGACGATGAGCGTGGCGAGCGAGGCGATGGGCGTGCCCGCCCCGCCCACGTTGACGCCGGCAAGAAGACCCGCCCAATCACCCGTGAAACCCGAAAGTACAATGGCGGCAGGGACATTGCTGATGAGCTGGGAAAGCAACGCCGCCGGGACGAATGCGCCGGCCTCCAGCCACGCCGCAAACGCCTCCCGCACCTCGGGCACGCGGGCAAGGTTGCCCGAGAACACAAAAAAGGCCGCAAAGGTGACGATGAGCCCCCAGTCGATGCGCGCGGGTAAGTGGGCGTCCCCTGCCAAAGTGAGAGCGGCCACGCACGCAAGACAAACCCAGCTCGGCAGCACTCCGACAACCGCAGCCACACAGCATGCAAGCGCACAAACCGAAAGCGCCGCTTGACGCGCGTTTGCGGCAGGCGCCGGAACCTCCACCCGCACGACCCCCCTGCCAACAAAAAGACACGCAAGCCCAACGAGCACCGTGGCCAGAGCAAAGGGTGGCAGCATCGTACGTACGAAGTCGACAAACCCAATGTCAAAGAATCCGGCGAGATAAATATTCTGAGGATTGCCAAATGGCAGCAGCATGCCGCAGAGGTTTGCCGCCAGGCCTTGGAGCACAAACACGGGCGCCACAAGGTCGAGCCTGCCGCACGTCACCAAACAGGCCGCCGCAAGGGGCAGAAGCGCGAGCAACGCCATGTCGTTTGTCACGAACATCGAGGCAAGAGCGGTCATGCCTACCAGCGCAAACACGAGCAGGCGCACGCCTGAGCATGCCGCCACCACGCGCGCCGCCAGCACTTGGATGATTCCCGAGGCGTTGAGCCCTCCCACCGCAAGTAACATGCTCGCGAGCTTGGCCAGAGTGCCCCAATCGACATACCCCGCATATCCGGCATCAGGCGGCACAAGCGCGCATGTCAAAAGCGCCGCCACAACCGCGACGGACGGCATGATGTGACGACGCAAAAATGAAATGAGATGCGCCACCGGACTACTCGCTTGTCAACAGGTCGATAAGTTCCTGCTTGGAGTGCACGTCAAGTTTGGCGTATGCCTCCTGGACATAGCCACGCACGGTGTTTGTGGCAAGCCCAAGCTCGTTGCCGATGAAGGGGGCACTACGACCCTGGGCAAGGAGCAGGACGACCTCATGCTCGCGCGGCGTCAGGTGGTACTTGATGGCCAAATCAGCCGCACGCGCCTCAAGCGGCGTGGGTGCAGGCGAGGTCCGAGAAACCTGGTCCACCGGCTCCGGCACAGCACGCACCTCAGGGCCGTTCTCCCCCGCTTCGCTAGCTGCAGCTGCAACCTGGGGACGGTTAAACGCAACATCCTCAGACGCCAGAGAGACCGACACGCCAGCAACGGGCTTTCCCTGCTTGCGCGTAAGCAAGACCAGCGTCATCGACAGCAGGTAGATGCCCGCCACCACAAGCACCATCGCGCGCACGGTGCCATCGAGGTCGTCCCGAGCATCCAACACCATGCCGGCGACAAGGCTTACCAAAAGAGCGGCCCGGGCGATAAACATCGAGCTTGCCACAACGGCAACCGCAGGCGCCTGGCGCACGCGAGCAGTCTCAATCATCAAGAACATGATCGACACGTTCACAATCGTGCTGAGAAACGAAAGTGAAGCCTGGAAAAACGTGTCGAAGTTCCTGTCCGTGAACGGCAGCGCAACCAGCAGTAGAGCGATAAAGGGAAACGCGAAACGAAACGTCTTGGTGAGGTCAAACGTCCTGTTTGCCACAAACGCAAGCACCGCAAGGAAGACTACGGCAGAAAGAGACGCCAAGCTGGCGGGCGAGATGCCAACCGCCTCCAGCGTGGCGAACAGGCTCACCCCGCTCGCTGCCTCCGCGGAGCCGTACTGTCCCGACCCCACAAACGACGCGACAAAGCCCGAAAGCATCGTAAGCGAAGCAAAGATCACAATCGGACCCCAAAGCTCGCCAAGCAAATCGGTCGTGCGCTGCAGCGATTCGCGACCGGGACGCGCAGGCTCCACCCCTTCAAGGCATACCATAGGAGCCTTTACCGGGTCTTTTGCACGGCACATAAAGCAGAAAAGGACAATGCTTGCAAAGCCCACGCCAGTCAGAAGCACATCCTGCGCCACCTCGGGCAACGGAGACAGCCCTAGAGAAATAAGCGAGCTTACAAGCATGCTAGCGATAAGCGTGGTGAGACATCGACGGGGACCCATGCCGACAAATGGCACAAGCCACGCAGCGTTGGTCACAATGGAGGTCAGGCCCCACACCGAGGCGAGCACAATCATCCCCGCCTCATTGAGCAGGCCGTCGAAGACGCCGACGCCTGAAAGGATGTTCATGATGAGAAGCGCCGCCGCCGAAATCACACCCGCCAAATGCAAGCGGGAGCTGGGCTTCATGCAGCTCCACGCAACCAAAGCTGCTGAAGTCAACAGAATCGAAAATGAAGACGCAAATGAGAATTCAAAGTTAACGGCATTCACACACGCCATGTCGCGCATAGTAGACATGGCAGATGAGTATGTGGCATTCAGCAACACGCGGAAAAAGCCGTAGCCCAAAAGCAGGGCAAGACAGTAAACATCAACACGACGTTCGACACGCGCTACGGTCTTGGCAACCATACGACCCCCAACGACGACGGCAACAAAGACATGCACCGGAAAACCTGGCATGAAATATCAAGGGCACCCGCGACCTGGCCGCATTCGGCCTTGCCCTGGCACCCTCCTCACATGCCGACAGTCCCCAGTGGCCGTAGCGCGGCCCTGTCGACAGAATGTCAGTATACCCCTAGTAAGTCCCTCGTTGAAGCGGTCATCAGAAGCAATTTAGCCCAATTTGGCGATGCGCCCACAACGCTTAAAGTACGCGGGGCAGCCCTCTTCAAACCCCTGCCCTTTGCAGGGCGCACATCCATCAAAAAAACCTCCCCCGCCGGGGCATTGCCCATCGGCGGGGGAGGTTCTTGGGAGGGTAGACTCACACGCGAGTCCACTCAAAAACTCAAATGAAGCACGCAGAGAGCTTAGAGCTTCTGGAAAACCTCGGCGAGCATGCCGTCGGGGCCGTCAATCATCACAGAACGTACATGACCGAAGACAGCGATGACGGTCTCGACCGGGTCACCGTGCACGTTGAAGCCGGCGTCGGCAGCCTTCTTGGCAACTGCCTCAACGTCATCGACAATGTAGGACATGGCGAAGATGCCAGCGTTCTCAGGCTTGGCAACCTCGGACATCGGGTTGCCCTCGATGGAGAAGCTCAGAGCCTCAACAACGGGGGTATTGGAGCCGGCGTAGTACACCATGCGGGAGTGCGTACCCTCGGGCAGGCCCAGAATCGGGTCGACCAGACCGTCAGTCAGCTCCTCGTCGTAGACCTTCGGCATGCCGATGACCTCGGTCCAGAACTTGTCGGCGACGTCCATGTCGCTGACAACGAGGGCGATGTCGGTCATGTTCTTGAACAGGCCGTCGAACTCGGGGCGAGGCTCGGAAACAGTCTCAATCATGGTCGTGGGGATGCCGTCCACGCCGCAAAGCACTGCCTCGGAGACCGTGGAGTCACTCCAGTCGGTGGAGTACTCATAGGGCTCGCAGTAGTAGGAATAGCCCAGCTTGGTGAGGTGCTTGTGGACAGCCTTGTTGTTGTCGCAGCGCATGGCCACATCGAAGTAGCCGGGGTCGTAGCCGTTGCGATCGGCGGTACGGATGCAGGCACCCGAGCGGGCGTCAAACTCGATGAACTGAAGCACCGTGGATTGGTACTCGTTCTTGACCATTGCATAACGCGCGCCGCCCTCGAGGCCGTACAGGGCCTTGACTTCCTCAGGCAGGAGGATACCGGTGCCCACCAGCGTGTACTCGAACATGCCGGTGAAGAAGTTGATGCTCTTGTCCAGGTCGTTGCAGGAGATGCAAATACGCATGACACCGGAATCGGGCTTGGACTCTTCAGTGGCCTGCTCGGCGCGAGCGGGCGTGGTGGTGATGCTAGCGGCAGCAGCTGCAGTGGCGGCCACGGCGGCACCGGTAACGAACGAACGACGAGAAATATGCTCAGCCATGATGGCTCCCTAGAAAAAGGCCGGGCATTTCGAGTGAAACACCCGGCCAGTCGATTTAGGCGTCGTACCTATGCGGATCTATACAGTTCCGCTTCCCACTCAAATGCGGGTTCTCGTCCGCAAGGCGCGCAGGGCCGACGTGTACTGGAGTACTCTAGGTCCTGCGGAACGCAGCGGACGAGGTTCCGCTACAAACTTTCTTACTTCGCGGTGTCAGCGAAGAGGTCCTGCATACCCTGGTTCAGCTTGTTGACGGTCAGGGTAGCGCCGGCGACAGAGTCAACCTTGACGGTCTGGCCGTCGATGACAGCGTCGACGTACTCCTGGAGCTGATCGTCGTCCATGAACATGTTGTCGCGACCCTGGACAACCTGGAAGTCGGTGATGGCGCCGCCCGCAACGGTGACCTGGATGGTGAACTTGCCCTCGTTGCCGTTGATGACCTGCTCGTAGGTGCCGTCAGCCTTCTTCGTGATGTCGATGAGGGCTGCGAGGTCCTGCGTGGGGAGTTCCTCAGCGACGGTGGAGCGGCCACCGAAGGCGGTGTCGGCAGCAGCGCGGCCGGAAGCGATGCACTCAGCGAGGAACATGCCGTTCTGGTACAGGTTGGCGACGTAGGAGCCGAGCTCGCCGGCCTCATACAGGCCTTCGATGGGCGTGCCGTCCCACTTCAGAACACGGGACTGGGTGTCGCGCTTGGCGCCGCCGGTCGTACCAACGAGCGTGGGGGTAATGCCCACGGCGTAGAACGGAGGCGTATCGATGGGGGCCATGGTCTCAGGATCGCGGCCGAACTCGTCGGAACCAGCCTCAACGCCAGCGTTGTAGGCGTCGATGGTGGCCTGGAGGGCGTCGGCGTCGCGGCCGATGAGCTCAGCGAGCTCAGCGATGGAGTCGGCCTTGGTGATCCAGCCCTTCTCGATCTCGACGGAGTTGTCGTCGGACCAGGTGTAGCCGAGCGTGGTGATGGGCCAAGAGAGCCACTTGGTGACGATGGCACCGGCCTGGCAGGTCTTGTCGTCGAAGATCAGGCTGACGGGCAGGGCGCGGTCGTGAGGAACGTCCACGTAGTGGCCGTACTGCTTGTACTTCATGTGCTGACGGTGGTAAGCAGCGGACTCGTTGTAGAAACGCTTGTCCTCAGCGTCAACCTCAATCCAGGAGCCGGCGGGCATGGAGAAGGCGCGCATGAAGGTGCTCTCGTAATCCGGCACCTTGATGCCGAGCCACAGGCCACCGGACTGGGTCTGGTTGCGCATGTGCCAAATCTCAGCGCCGAGGCCCATGAGCATCTGGATGCCGTCGCCGGTGTTGCCGGGGGTGCCACCGGTGTAGACCATGTCCATACCGTGGAAGTCGCGCTGCATCTGGAGGTTGTTCTCATAGCCGCCGCAGGCAAGCACAACGCCCTTGGAAGCGCCGATGCGCTCCTCGGTGCCCTTGTTGTTCACAACGCCGCCGACAATCTTGCCCTCAGCGTCGACGATGAGCTGGGTCAGCGGGCACTCCCACTCGACCGTAATGTTCTCGCGGGACTCAACGGCACGAGAGAAGCCGCGCCACACGCCACCGTACTCGAAGGGAGCGCCAGCAGAAGCGTCACGGACGTGGCCGGAGCAGCCCACGAAGTTGGAGCCGTCGAGGTCCGGGAACTCAGTGACGAGCTTGCCCCAGGTGATGGGGCCGCCGGAGACGTAGCCGAGCTCATAGCCCACGGGCGAAACGGTGCCCTGAATCCACTCGGGCTGATCAGCGAACTCCTTGCACATCCAGTCGAGGTACTCCTCGGGGATGGGGTTGGGCTTGAAGCAAGAAGCGACGTAGGTCTTGAAGGTGTCGATATCATCGGGCGAAGGAACGATGACGGTCTGGCCAGAAGCGATGGAGTTACCGCCAGCCTGGCCCTCGTCGAGCTTCTCAATGATAAGAACGTTGGCATCGGGATCGATGTCGTTGGCCTCGAGGGCAGCAGCCTCGCCAGCAAGACCATAACCCACGACGAGGAAGTCTACCTCGCGGTCGAACTGAGCGTCCTCGCCCTCGGCCAGAGCCAGAGGAGCGATGGCGGCGAAGCTCGTCGCGGCGGCGCCAGCAGCGGCGCCCTTGAGCAGATCCCTACGCGTGCATGCCTTGGACATACCTTTTCCTCCTTTTTCTTGGCAGGCAGCTTGCCTGCCTGGAAGCTCGCGCCCCTTTGCGCGGTCTTCCATAGACCACTAGGTTGCTCCCGCACATCTTCGCTTCCCCCCTGGGCTGCGTTGTCGTGCGGTGTGCCACCTATAGTGGACTTCAGGGTCATTTGCCGATAGGTGCATTTAGAATGGACTTCAAAGTCCCTGGTAGATGGTGTCAAGCGACATGACCCAAAGGAGGTCCCCCTACAAATGCAGGGTTGCTCGCGAACGGCAAGATTCGCTTTGCAGGGGGCGAAAAATGCACGTGCGCGAGCCGGTTTTTGCCCGCCTGCAGACCCAGCAAGGCCCTCGCAAAATGTCAAGCACAAGAACGCAGGGGCGGCCCCTACACGTTGCAGCGGTTCTCGACAAGGTCGATAAGCTCTTGTTGCGAGTGCACATCGAGCTTGCGGTAGATGCGTTTGACATGAGTTTTCACGGTGTTGTACGACAACGTGAGTTCATCGCGGATGTGATAACCGTTGTGCCCACGCGCAAGCATCCCGAACACCTCGCGTTCGCGCTCGGTAAGACCGCACTCGCCGGCAAGGGCGTCACAGGCGCGCTCGATGAGCGCATCGCGATCGGGCGGCATGTCAACCGGAACAGGGAGTTCCTCAACGGGCTCCACACCTTGAATCGTGTCGGCAAAGGTAAAGCCACGCAGGCCAAAAATCACATAGGCAAAGAGAGCGAGGACCACAACGCTCGTGACAAGCGATGCCCCATCGGGATGCGTGGCAAGCAAAGCGTTGCAAAGGTGCCCCAGGTCGGCGCCGAGAAACGTTCCTGCGCTGCCAACAATCGCCCCACAGGCAAGCACCGCCAGGCTGCCGGCCATGTTGCGCGCACATAGGGCCGCCATGACCGTCCAGGACAAGACCTTGAAGCACGAGTTTCCGGCATACAGCAACCCGTTTGCCGCGCTGGGAGCCACGTTGAGCGGGGCAAGCAGGAACCCTGCAACCACAAGAAGCGCCGCTACGGCAAAGAGCGCGTCGTCGTGGCCCCCTTTTCCGTCGGGAGCCAGTACAAACCATGCGACGGCGGCCAGCAGCACGCAGAGACTGAGATAGCTTGAAACAGGCGTGAACTGGGAGATGCGCAACGACAAGGCGAATCCAAACGCGGCGGAAAAAATGAACATGAGGATGTACAACTGATGTCCGAGCGACAAAAACGACCGGGGACTCGCCAACGCAAGCTGTTCAAGCGCTTTGCCCTTAATAGACTCACGCCACACGGGGGTCACCTCGCGCCACAGAAGCAAAAGGACCGACAAGGTGATAACGGCATCGATAACGACTGACGCACAAAACGACGGGGCAGGCGACACCGTCGTGACAAGCGTTGCCACGAGCACGGCGCATGCCACACCGATAGAGGTGCGCTGGGGAGAGTCAGCATGGGCAAATGCGATGCCCATGAGATAGTGATTGGCCGTACCGGCCAAAGACAACAACATGAGGCCCATAGTCACCGCTGTAGGACTTCCCGGCACACAAAGAAGAAGCCCGGCTCCCACCGCTGCACAGGCAAATGCAATGGGCGGCACCACGCGCACCTTGATAAAGTCGGGGTGGCGCAAGGCAGAAAGCAGTACAGCGAGCCCCACCACAATGCCCACCAGAGTCTGGAATTCGCGAGCCAAAGGAAAGGTTCCACTCGTCACCGGGAAGATGCCATTGTTGAGAAGCCAGACTTGATAGGTCTCCAGCGCAAGTGCCAGACTTGGCAACCCCACTAAACGCAGCGCGTATTTCATACTCATCCCCCCGCCGACAATTTTCGGGCATTCTACCACGGCAAATGCAAATGTACCCCTTGGTGGGTGACTACGGGGGACCTCGCGGTGCCTATGGTTTGGAAATAGCCGGCGGGGCAGGGGAAGCGCCTGGCCGGATATCAAATGTTCGTACAGATGTGAGAAAGGGATCGCAATTATGGAACTCACCCGCAGGAACTTTGTCGCAAGTGCCGCCGCAGCAACCGCCGCCATGGGCATTGCCGGCACCGCCATGGCAGACGAGAGCGCCTCTTCCGCCGACACCCAGAGCTACTCCCAGACCCACGAGCCGCCCACGTGGGGCGTCGAGCACATGGCCGACATCGACTGGCTCGGCACCGCGCCCGAAATCGCCGATGCCGATATCGTCGAGACCCGCGAGACCGACCTGCTCATCATTGGCGGTGGCAACGCCGGCATGGTTGCCGCTGCCACGGCATCTGACCTCGGCCTCAACTTCGAGATCTGCGAGAAGACCGGTCTTCTGGGCACCACGCGCAACTGGTACGGCGTGTGCAACTCCACGCAGTGCAAGGAAGCCGGCAAGGAAGCCGACCCCATGTTCATGCTCAACGAGCTCACCCGTTATGCCAACGGCAAGGTGAACCAGAAGGTCATCAAGAACTGGATCGACAACTCCGCCGAGATGAGCGACTGGCTCGTCAACATCATGGACGGCTACGGATTCGACGTTTACTTCGAGACCAACACCGGCAACGAGCAGGGTGCCGGCGGCTGCCACTACTTCTGCGCGCCCACGCAGCACAACTTTAACGCCCGTGAGGACCAGCCCGAAGAGTACCAGAAGAAGAGCCGCAACGAGCTGCTCGAGGACTACATCGGCAAGGCCGGCCACGCCATCAATTACGAGTACGACCTCGCCAAGCTCGTCCGCGACGGCGACGGCCCCGTGACGGGCGCCATCTTCTCCACCAAGGACGGCTACATCCAGATCAACGCCAAGAACGTCCTGCTCACCACGGGCGGCTACGCAGGCAACTATGAAATGCTCGAGGCCCTGAACCCCCTGCTCGTACGCTGCACCACTGCCCAGGGTGGCTGGACTTTCGACACCGGCATGGGCATCAAGGCCGCCATGTGGGTCGGCGCAGAGAAGGACGTTGAACCCGCCGGCATGATTTGGGACCGCGGCGTGACCGAGCCCGGCACGCCCTGCGGCTTCGTGCGTGACGAGGAGACTGGCGGCTGGAAGTTCCCCCATGAGGGCCAGTTCAACCCCGCTTCCCAGCCCTTCCTGCGCGTGAACGCCGAGGGCGAGCGCTTCATGAACGAGTCCGGCCCCTACGACTGGAACGTGTACTGCTCCAGCCAGCAGACCTACGGCACGTGGAACACCGTGTGGGACGCCAACTTCTGCGACGACGTCGTCAAGTTTGACAAGCTGGGCTGCGCCAGCCTCACCATCATCATGCGCGACATGTTCATGCAGGAAGGCGGTGTGTTCGACCAGATGGCAGAGGAGGGCACCCTCGTCAAGGCCGACACGCTCGAGGAGCTCGCCGAGGGCCTGAACATCCCCGTTGACACGTTCCTCGCCACGGTGGAGCGCTACAACGAGATTGCCGAGAGCGGCGTCGACGAGGACTTCGGCAAGGAGGACTACCGTCTCTCCACGCTCAAGACCCCGCCGTTCTATGGCGTGACCTGCGGCGGCACCATCCTGTGCACCGGCGACGGCATCAAGATCAACGAGCACATGCAGGTGAAGGACACCCAGAACAAGGTCATCGAGGGCCTCTACGCCGCCGGTGACTGCTCGGGCAGCTTCTTCTCCGGCGTGTACCCCGAGCTCTTCCCGGGCCTTGCCTGCGGCCGCACGATGACCGAGGCACGCCAGGCCGTCAAGTTCATCGCCGGCGAGTAAGCAGACGCTCGGCGAGCTGACGCACCCATATCGCATCACCGAGGCCGTGCCTGCGCAACCGCAAGCACGGCCTCTTTTGTGCGCCGAAGCCATCATCCACCGGAACGCGCTGCGGGATTCCATCCGGAACCATCATCTACGGAACACACCGCAGGCGCCCATCCAGAACCATCATCACGGGAACACGCCACAAGGCTCCTTTTGGAACCATCATCGCCGAAACGCGTCTCAGGGAGCTCGGTCTCGCGCGATAAGACTCCATATCCCATTTTGGGATATATCCTTGCGGACAATAAAGTCCCGCCCTATGGATACGAATCTCAATCGCGCCGTCGGCGTTGAACTCAAAGCCATGCGTGGCGAAGCAAACATGACCCAGGACGCCGTTGCCAAGAAACTCGGCAAGCCCCAGTCCTACGTAAGCAAGCTCGAATCGGGCGAGCGCAGCTTGCGCCTGCCCGAGATATCCGACTATGCCGACGCGCTCAACATTCAGCTCGGCGACTTCATGCTGCGCGTGGACGTCTGCATCAAAGACTACCGACGGCTCAAGAAAGGGCCATTGGCGTAAGAAACCAGCGAGGCCTATCGCGCATTCATCCCCTGATGGCGCGCGATAGGCCTCGATTGTTCTCCGTGCAATCATTTAACATACATCCCAACAGGTGAGATGTATGTTATTTCAACAAAACACCAGTTGACGCATTTTTCAAAAATCTGAAATGTATGTTATTTCCCGGCCCCACAGCTCCCAAGCGTCAGAACTCCGCCTTCCACAGCCCATGCAGGTTGCAATACGCGTACACCGTACCGTCCTGCGCGGGCGGGAACAATGCCGCAGGCTCATCGCCAGGCTTCAGATACCGAATGTCCACCCTGCCTGCAGTCGCAAGCGCAATCCACTCGATGTAGTGTTCCTCGGTCATCGGATGGGCGACCGAACCAACCTCAACGTGCAAGCCATCTGCCTGCACCTGAACCACGGGCACATGCTTCTCTACTGAAGCATCCACGGAGCCGGGCACAAGCAACTCCATTTTCTCGCCGCAGCACACCGGGTTCACTCCGGCGTCATGCACCATCATCACCAAGTTGCCGCAATGGTTGCACCGATAGAACTTCACTTCCATGCCAGGCTCCCTTCACTCAAGCGGACGTACTGTCCCGCCTTGTTTATCCCCGTGCGCACAGCATTCATGCAAGATGGAGCAACATCGCGGCGTTTTGTCCTGCGCAAGAGTGACAGTCAGACCGCTTATAGCACGGTGCATGGAACAGCCCGACGCTGTTGTATCCCACATAAAGGCGACTTGTCCTGTTGCCTAGACGATGTCGACTTCAACCTCGACCGGATGCTTCGGCAAAAGCGCGAGGCAAGCAATGAGATCAATCGAGGCGGTTGTCGCAACGACCAACAAGCTTGAGTTTTGAAGCAGGACGACTCCCGTTGATGCCAAGACGCAGGCGCCCATGAAGAAGGGGGCACTCGCACACGCGAGCACCCCCACTATCGGTTCATCTGGCTCTTTCAAGCAAGTCTACGCGATAATCCCCAGGTCGCGCATGCACCCGAGGAGACGCTCCTTGTGCGCGGGCTCCATGCAGGTGAGCGGCAGGCGCAGACTGTTCTCGCCGTAGCCCATCGCCGCCATGGCGGCCTTGACGGGGATGGGGTTGACCTCGCAGAAAAGCGCATCGATAAGCGGCAGGTACTTGAGCTGCAGCTCGCGTGCGCCAGCGACGTCGCCCTCAAGCATGCGGCGACACATCTCTACCGTCGCGGCGGGAGCCACGTTGGACAGGACGGAAATGACGCCCTTGCCGCCCAGCGCCATGATCGGCACGACCTGGTCGTCGTTGCCCGAGTAGATGTCGATCTTGTCGCCCGCAAGCGCGGCAATCTGCGCTACCTGCGAGATGTTGCCGCTCGCTTCCTTCACGGCGCAGATCATGGGATGCTCGGCAAGCTTGGCAACCGTGGCAGGCTGAATGTTGCAGCCCGTGCGACTAGGCACGTTGTACAGCACGCAAGGCAAATCGGCGGCATCGGCCACAGCCGTAAAGGAGGCGACGAGACCGGCCTGCGTGGCCTTGTTGTAATACGGAGTCACCAGAAGGGCGGCATCTGCCCCCACCTGGGCTGCAAACTTCGTGAGGCCGATTGCCTCCTCGGTGCAGTTGGAACCCGTACCTGCGATAACGGGTACGCGATGGGCAACCTTCTCCACGCAGTAGCGAATGACCTCACGATGCTCCTCATGCGTGAGAGTCGGGCCCTCGCCGGTAGTACCCACGGTCACGATGGCGTCGATTCCCTGCTCAATCTGCCAATCGATGAGCGTGCCATACATGTCGTAATCGACTGCCCCGTTTTTGAAAGGCGTCACAATCGCCGTGGCCGCACCGGTAAAAATCGTCTTCTTCATATTGCATCAGCCCTTCGGAAAGCCGTCGGCAAACATGGCCAACATGATAGGGAGGGCACGTTACCATTTTGTGTTCGCCTCGGCAATCGCAGCGAACGCACGGGATGTACCCGCAAACAGAGGCGTCGCCTTATCCCGCCGCCCCCATGCCCGCCTCGAATGTCTGACGAAAATCATCGACACACAAGGGACGCCCTTCGCTTGACAAGACATGCTGCGCCGCAAGCTCGTCGGTGTAGTCCTCTAGCAGGTATACCTGCGCCGCACCGTCATTGCCCACATGGCACACGCAAGGCTCCAGCTCAAACGATACGATGCGCGCCTCGGCCATCGACTCGCTGCCTGGCACCTTCTCCAGCTCAATCGTCGCAATCCCACCAACCTGACAGGCGATGTCGCCTTGGGACGCAACAAAATTGCCCAGACCCCAGTATACGAGCCCCGTGGCACCGGCCTCAGTTGTCAGCACGCCGTATGGGGCGACCACATGAGCGTGAGAGCACACCACCACGTCGGCCCCGGCGTCTATGGCCTCCTCCGCCATCTGCCGCTGCTCCTGCGTGGGCACACTCGAATACTCTTCCCCCATATGCAAGATGACAACCGTCAGGTCCACCTCTCCTTGCACAGCCACAATCTCCTGCAGCATCGCATCTTTATCTTCAAGGGTATCTACCAGGTATTCTTCACCTTCTGGCAAGGCATGGCCGTTCAGACCGTAGGTCAGGTCAAAATAGGCGAGACGAAAATCACCCGACTCGACAATCACCGGAGCGGCGACGTCGGACGCATCGTCGTGCAGCCCCGCAACGCTCACGTACGGGTGCTCCTCAGCCCAATAGCCGAGCGTCTCGCGAATAGCACCCGAACCCCTGTCGTTCACATGGTTCGTCGCGCTTGCCACTACATCGAAGCCGGCATCCACGAGCGCGTCAGCGATGGTGGCAGGCGTTGCGAATTCGGGATACCCGCTGCGCTTCGCCGCGTCACGGACCAACACCGTCTCCTGGCACACCGCTGCGATGTCAAACGACGATATATAGTCCCTGACCTGGGCAAACACACTCGAGAAATCAAAGGCGTGAGCAGCTCGGTCATATGCCGCCTCGTACATCCCCTGGTGGGCGATGACATCGCCGGCAAAGAGCAGGCTTGTGCGCTCCGCGCGCGTCTCGTCCACAAGCTCGAACCCCCACGAACCCCAGCGCCAGAATGTCAGACCGCCATCAGGTGCCTCAAGCACGAGCGTCCCGTCGGGCTCCATCCATTCGCGGGCGAAATACGACCCCAATGCCGAGCTCATCCATATCGGCGCAATCTTGCCGGCGCGCATGCCATAGACAAACACATGCTGCGACCACGCGTCGTCAGCCCCACTCTCCCAAAACGGACGATATGGACCGTAGCTTCCCTGCTTCCAAACAAGAAAGACCAGCTCATCTGCACCGTCTCCGTCAAGGTCGCAGACATAGGCATCAAAGACGCGCCATTCGTCGGGGCTGGCGTACACGTCCGCGTCGCCCACCGACACCCGCACATCGTGCGCCTCGCCCACCGCAACCAGCGACTCCTGCACTCCGTCACCGTCGAAGTCAGCCGGCAATTCGCATGTCTGCCATGCAAAACATTCAAGCGTCTCTTCGTCATAGACAAAATCGCCAGACGCAGGTGCATTCCCGTCAGCAGCCCCAGAGGTTGCCATGTCTCTGTAAGAAATCCCGGATGCCATCTCATTCCCGGCAGAAACACCAGGTACGCCCTTAACCTCGGATGAATCGACAGAGGTGATGGCCTCCAAGGAGGACTCGCCGGATTGGCCTCCGCCCTTAAGGCAAACCCCCGAATTGCCTTCTCCCTTGGATAGACCTCCAGAATCGGCCATGCCCCTGTCAGAGCCCCCGGGATTTTCCGCGTCCTTAGGAGACGCGCTGGTCGCAGTTCCGTCAACTATATCGCTTGCGACCTCGTCCAGAGATCCACCGCCAGCAGCCCTCTGGACGGCCGCCTGCTCCTGCGCGGTATGGCCAGCCCACTGCGAGGCGCTCACAGTCACCAGGGACTCGTCATCGGCCCAGACAATCCCCACAAGGCACAGCAGGCATGCCGCAAGTGCCAAGGCAGCCAACACAACGGCGGCAAACCTCGGCACCATGCGGCAACGCCTGCTTATGGGGGGCATGGATTTACTCACGCCCGCAGCCCTTTCTTACATCGTCCTCCAGCTCAGGCTGAAGTCCTGCGCCCACCAGACAGGGTCAATCACAGGCTCGGTATAGCCGCCGTCCTCCCCCAGCTCAATGCCAAGCATGCGGCGCCATTCGGTGTCAGTCAGGCGCTCACTGAGCGGCTGGACAAACTGGTAGAAACTGTACACGGCGCCCGTCATAAGACGAAGCACGCCGTCCATCGGCACAAGCACATACAGCTTGGACACCGACCCGGTACCGAGCTCCAGGCACGACCCGTTGGGGTCGGTCGCCACATCGGCCACTATCGCTGCAGGGAACTCGCGAGTCGTAAAGTACTCGTTGTCCGTCTCGTTCTTGTATACCTCCTGCCAGAAATGCTCGATCTGGCCACCGAACGTGCGAATGAGGTCGAACTCGTCATCAGTGGGCGTCTCGGCGTTGAGCTCCTTGCGCGCGATCTCTTGCAGACGATACGCCAGGTCGCTCAAAAGCCCCAGGTTGTCGGCATCTTCCTGCACCAGCATGCCGTAAGTAGCCAGTCCCTGCAATGTTGCCTGCGTGAGGGCTCCCAGGCGGCCGAACACCTCGGGCTCGGGCTCAACGTAACCGCGGTCGTCGTGGACGGGCAGCTCTCCACCGCCCATCTCGGCCATGGCCTGTTTAGAGTAGAGAATGGTGTCGTGCTTGAGCTCGGCATAGCTTCCCGCGAAAGTCTGCAGGCAGCGGCGCGACCACAGCTGGGATCGCATGAACCAGGGATACCCCTCGCCCTTCTCGTCGCACAGGGGCTTCAGCGTGCGCAGCCACTGAGCATACAGGCTCGCCTTCCACAACGTGTCGTCTGCCTGGGCAATGCCCTGCTTGAGGACCTCGAGGTTCTCCGTGTAGCCCGCAAACTCGTATGCGCCCGTTGCCTCGAGCAAACTGGCCGCCTCGCTGGAGCCAAAGGCCGCCAGGATGTCAAGCACATCGGGAAGCAGGCGCTGCTCACCTGCGGCATTCTCTTCCACCTCGCTGTAGATGAGCTTCTGGAAGACGGCCTCATCGATGCTGAACCTCTGGCCCATGAGCCTGAAGCCCTTGCCCTCCTCAACCGTGTCGGTGTCGGGATCGTCCCACACGGGAATGGAGTTGATCGCTGGGGCAGCCGTCTGCCCCGTGAGCGCGTGGAACTCCTTCCAAGCGGCGCCATTGCCCGGCAGGTCAGCTGCATGCGGCATGCCGGCAAAGCTGCGCTCCACAAGCGGCGCATACTCGTAGTATCCGTTGTCGTCGCTCGCCCCGGCAAAGAACGAGGTCACCGTGTAGATCTTCGACCACGCATCGAGTGCGCCGTCATTGAGCAAAAGCGTAATGAGCAGGGCGCTGCGGTCGAGGTCCTCGTTCTTCTGGGCAAAGTTGATGCGCCCATACCACATCATCGCGCGGAAATACCCCTCGAGCGCCGCATCGCCCTCGTAATAGCCGCGCGGCTTGTACTGCGAATAGTCCTCCATTGCGCAGGCAATCGGCGAATCCGAGATGCCAGCCGCTTCATATACGAGCGCAATCTCGGCATTTGCCAGCTCGGCCACATCGGCGGGCACGCTGACTTCGAGGCCCTGCAGGCACGCGCCCACAGTGAAGAACGCCACATTGCGCACGGCCGCGCTCTCCCATTCGGTACCGCGCAAAACCTGCAGCTGGTCATACGCGCCCTGCACGAGCGTGGCGCTCAAATTCTGCAGCTCAGAGGCCAGATAGGAGCGCTCGGTGTTCTTAAGCAGATGGCTGAAATAGAGATGGTAGGTGTGCAACATCGCATCGGTCGTGACGAAGTTGGGCATCATCGAGTAGCGGTTCGTCTCATATGCCTCGAAGAATTCCTCGCCTGCACCCTCAAGCATGCAGAAAAAGCCATGCTGCCTCAGCATGTCGAGCTGGGCGTCGTTGAGGTAGTACCAATCGAGGTTGTCGACATTGCTCAGGTCCTCAGCAGGAGCAAGGTCGACAGCGTGAGGATTGGAGGCTGCCTCAACAGGGGCAATCGACTCAAGAAGCGCAGGACGTGCGGTTGCCTGCACGGGCTGGGCCGCACTATCCTGACCAGCCTGGCTGCCTCCCGTCAGAAAGCCGCCCAGAGTAGAGAGCGCACCGAGCAACCCATCGGCTTTCGCCACCGCCGGCGAAAGCACCGCGCCGGACACACCCAAAGCCGTCGCAGCGGCCACAGCCGTACGCCTTGAGATAAGCTTGTTCGACATCGTCATCCCCGCCTTCCCGCGACAGCGCAGCGGCCATCGCCTCTGAGGTCTCTCAAGATGAGAATACCGTACGAAGGCTGGAATTCATAGGCAGAACTGCACATGGGACAGTACAAAGTTGATGAAGATCAGCCGCGAGTCCCTCATATGACCGATGAACTGTCAAGTAGAAAATAGTGACCCAACCTGCCCTTG
>UQBS01000059.1 GCA_900539345.1 uncultured Coriobacteriaceae bacterium
CATGAGCCACGATATCCGCACGCCGATGAACGCCATCATCGGCTTTACGTCGCTGGCCGCGACCCACATCGACAACCGCGAGCAGGTGCTGGACTACCTGAAGAAGATCTCCACCTCCAGCCAGCACCTCCTTTCCCTCATCAACGACGTGCTGGACATGAGCCGCATCGAGAACGGCAAGATCAAGATTGATGAGAAGCCGGTGCATCTGCCCGACATCGTCCATGACGTGCGCTCCATCATTCAGCCCGACATGACGGCAAAGCGGCTGGCGTTCTTCATCGACACCATGGACATCGAAGACGAGGACATCGTCACCGACCCGCTGCGCCTCAACCAGATCCTGCTGAACATCCTGTCCAACGCCATCAAGTTCACTCCCACGGGTGGCATGGTCAGCATTCGCATAGCCCAGAAGAACGGTGCCCCCACGGGCCACGCCTGCTACGAGTTCCGCGTCAAGGACAACGGCATCGGCATGAGCGAGGAGTTCCAGGCGCACATCTTTGAGCAGTTCGCCCGCGAGGAAAGCGCCACCGTCAGCCGCATCCCGGGCACGGGACTTGGCATGTCTATCACCAAGAGCATCGTGGACCTGATGGGCGGCACCATCTCCATCGAAAGCGAGCCGGGCAAGGGCAGCGAGTTCATCGTGAACCTGTGCTTTGCGCTCAACGAGCAGAAGGTTGAGCAGAAAAGACTCCCGCAGCTAGAGGGGCTCCACGCGCTGGTGGCAGACGACGACACCGACACCTGCCTCAATGTCAGCACCATGCTCTCTAAGATCGGAATGCGTCCGGAATGGACGATTTCCGGCAAGGAGGCGGTGATTCGCACCAAGTACGCCGTTGAGCAGGGCGATACCTTCAGCGTCTTCATCATCGACTGGCTGATTCCCGACATGAACGGCATCGAGGTCGTGCGCAGGATCCGCAAGATTATTGGAGACGACTGCCCCATCATCATTCTGACCGCCTACGACTGGGCTGACATCGAAGACGAGGCTCGCGCCGCCGGCGTAACCGCCTTCTGCGAGAAGCCGCTCTTCCCCTCCGAGCTGCGCCGCATTCTGGCCGAGCCGTTCCATGTGGAGACGGCTGGCGAGTTGCCCCGGCAAGAGCCCGTCGACCTCAGGGGGAAGAAAATCCTGCTGGTGGAGGACAACGAGCTCAACCGCGAGATTGCAGTCGAGATCTTGAAGGGTGCCGGCTTTGTGGTGGATATTGCCGAGGACGGCGAAGTGGCCGTCCAGAAGATGGAGCAGGCGCCGGCCGGCCAGTATGACTTGATTCTGATGGACATCCAGATGCCCAACATGGACGGCTATGAGGCGACGAGGCGGATTCGCGCCATGGGGGATGTGCGCAAGGCCACCGTCCCCATCTTTGCCATGACGGCAAACGCTTTCGAGGAGGACCGCCAGAATGCGCTGAACGCCGGCATGAACGGCCACATTGCAAAGCCGCTGGACATCCCGCACCTGCTGCGCGTACTGGAGGATGCGCTGCGCTGATAGGGAGTCCGTTCTTGAAGCTTGTTACAAGGAGGGTGCACCCAAGCTCGAATGAATCACGGGCACACTCTCCTAATTGATGGCACAAGAAGGCGCGCGCCCGCTGCTCTTTCGAGCTCAGGCGCACGCCTTCTTGCTTGCTGGTGCACTCTGCTCGACCTGGGAACAAACGCCCCGCCTAGCGAAGGCCTACAGCGCAGGCGCGAGCCACAGGTTGAAAAATCCAACGGAATAACGCCCATCGCCGCCAAAAAACGTCGTATATCTCAACCCATAGCTCGCAAGACAAACCCAGGCGATTCCCCTTGGCCGCAGGAACCGCCACGGCCGGCCGATTGCCCGCACAACAAGCGACCCAATGCACGCATGGCCCGCTTCGCTGTCCCGGGCGGGACGTCGGCTTCACGGCCCGACCCGTTATTTTTTACTGCATTACCTGCGTGAATTCTTCGAGGTTGCGGACATGCCCCTGCCTCTCCTTCTCCCCGGGCCCAACCTGCGGTACGCTACTATGCGCATGTATACGCATAACACTACTGAAGGCAGGAGGAGGCCGGCATGAACACTGTGCTTGCAAGGCGTGTTTTGCGGCTGCTCCCCCAGCCTGGTGGCGAGCTGCCTGCTGGAATCACATGCGGCAGGCTCGCGCGTCTCGTGGAAGAGATCCTGGGCGACACAATCGAGCGCTATCCCGATGGACGCATGCTTATCTGGGGCATTGCGCGCCATGACGGGTACAACATTCCCGAATATCCCATGGCGGGATGCGGTGACGTCCGTGAGTTCCTGGAAGACGAAGGCGTCCGCAACGTTCCCGACTGGTACGAACGGCACCTGGGCATCTCGCGCGAGGACTACGATGCGATTTGGAAGTATGAGCTGGTCATGGTACGCAACCAGGCCTTTTGGCGCCGCGTCTTCCAGGTGCCCACCGCTGTGTCCCAGCAGGCGTCATCCCTCGGTGGAGCATATCTGGAAGAGCTGCGCTCCTGGCTCACGTTCGCCCTGGGCAACGAGAGCGCATCCGACGACCCCCGGCTTTTTAAAAGGTAGAGGAGAACATCGCCCATGCAGGCAACCCCTGGTAAGAAGACCCTCGTCATCGCTGAGAAGCGCACGGTGGGCAAGGTGCTGGCGCGCCATTTGGGATGCACGAAGGACCGTGGCACCTGGATCGGGGGCGAGGCTTACGACGTCGTGTGGGCTCAGGGGCATCTCATGCGGCTGCTTCTGCCCGAGGAGTACAAAGACCATCCCGAGTGGTCCAGCTCGGGCGCAAAGCTGCCCATCGATCCGGGTAGCGACGGATGGCGCTGGAAGTCGCCTGATGGCGGCGCTGCGGCCGAGCAATTCAGCTGCATGGCCGAGCTGCTGCAAAGCGGGTTGTATGGGCGTGTTATTCACGCATGCGACCCCGATCGAGAAGGGCAGGCCATTGCCGACTTGGTGCTGCGCGAGCTGGGTTGCACGCTGCCCGTGGACAGGCTTTGGTGCTCTTCGCTTGAAGATGCGGCTCTCGCAAAGGCCTTCGACCACCTGAAGCCCAATACCGACTACCGCGGGTTGCTTGAGTCGGCAATCCTGCGCTCCAAGTCCGACTGGCTGGTTGGCATGAACGCCAGCCGCCTCTATTCGCGCACTTTAAGGTCGGCGCAAAGCGTGGGACGCGTGCGCACGCCCACGCTGGCCCTCGTGGTGACGCGCGACCGCGCCATCGAGGCGTTCTCGTCTGCCGAATCGTACCGCGTGGCGCTCAATCTGGGAGACGGCCTTGTCGTTCTCGGCGATCCCTGCGCTTCGCAGAAGGAGGCGAAAGACCGACTCAATGCCGCCAAGAAGACGTGTGCGACGGTTGCTGGTGTTCAGAGGAAGAAGGTGACGGAAGGCTCCCCCACCCTGCTCAACACGACCGGCGCTCAGAAGCTTGCCAGCGAGCGCTTCGGCATGAGTCCCGACGCATGCGACAGAGCCCTGCAAAGCCTTTACGAGCGCGGCCTCATCACCTATCCGCGCACGGACTCGTGCTTTGTGAACACCGAGGACGGCGAGGGCCTCGAGCAGCTTATCCGCCTGGTAAGCACCCTCGAGCATGTGGGCACAGATACGGCGAAAGCATTTGGCAGCATGTCGCACGACGCGTCGAAAGTCGTCGACGACTCGAAGGTCGAGGGTCATGGCGCGCTTCTCCCCACAACCCGTCTGACCTCCTCGTGCATGCAAGGCCTCAAGGGTGACGACGCCCTCATCGCGGGCATGATCTGCGAGTCGCTGCTCGCCGCGGTAGCGCCCGACCGTGTGCTGGAAAAGGCCGGCCTCGACGTCGTCGTCAACGACCAGCCCTACCGTGCGACCTCTTCCCTCGAGCTCGAAGCTGGTTGGAAAAAGCTGCGTCGCACGGCGTCTACCGAGGAAGAAGAGGGTGACGAGGACGTTTCTCGCATCCCTGAGAACCTTGTGCCCGGGATGGAGCTGCCGGTACTCGGCGGCGACCTCAAGACCATGAAGACCACCCCGCCCAAGCGCTTCACCGACGCGACGCTTCTCGCCGCCATGGAGCATGCCGAGCGCTTCCTTGACGAGGACGACCTGCGTTCGGCCATCAAGGACTCTGCCTCTCACTCGGGCGGCCTCGGCACTCCCGCCACCCGCGCCGGCATCATCGCCTCGCTCGTCGACCGCGGTTACCTGGAGCGCAAGCGCACGACGCTCATTTCCACGACTGAAGGACGGGCGCTCATCGACGCAGTGGACCCCCGCCTGAAAGACGTGCGCCTCACGGCCTCGATGGAGCGTGACCTTGCCGCAGTCGAGCGCGAAGGGGCCGACTCGGAGGCGTTCATGCAAGGCGTGACCAAGCTCGTCCACGAGGTTGTTGCCACAGGCATGACGGCCCCGCGGCGCGAGGCGGCTCCTTCAGGCGAGCAAATCGGCCGCTGCCCCCAGTGCGGAGGACGCGTGCTGGACAACGGCAACCCCCGCTCGCCATATCTATGCGAGAATGTGCGGCGCGAGCGCACGACAGGCCCCGACGGCGCACCTACCTGGAAATCATGCGGTACCTGCTCGTTTAGGCTGCCGAGGACCTTCATGGGAGCCGAGATTTCGGCCGCCAGCGCCAAGAAGCTGCTGACAGGCAAGACGGCAAAGGTCAAGGGCCTGGCCCGCAAGGACGGCTCGACAATCGACCGCCTCATCGAGCTCGACCCCGCACAAGGGTATCGCCCCCGCATCGCACGCGACCAGTCGGTAAAGGTAGGCGTATGCCCCAAATGCGGCGGCGACGTGGTGGATGTGGGCAACGACAAGGTTCCCTACCTGTGTGAGCACAACAAGAAGGATGCGGCACCCGGGGAGCAGACGTGCGATTTCCGCCTGGGTCGCGAGCATCTGGGCAAGAAGCTGCCCAAGGCCGACATCCCCAAACTGCTCAAGGGCGAGACGGTGCTGGTAAAAGGCCTGACCTCCAAGCGCGACGGCTCGAAGTTCGAGGCCTACCTCGCACTCGACCCCCAGCGCGGCTGGAGCGTGCGCATCACGGGCTATCCCAAAAACGAGGCCTAGCGCCTAGCCCATCGCGCGGTCGCGGTTGATGGGCTGCTTGAACAGCTCGCTCGCGCGCTGTGGGTCGCGGCTCTGACCCAAGACCCACATGGTCTTGGCAACGAGCGCCTCGGTCGTCATGTCGTCGCCGATCAGGATGCCTGGGTGATCGAGGTAGGCGCGACCCACCTTGTATACGCCCAGGTCGCAGCCCTCTTCGGGTACCTGCGTCGTGATGACAACGAAGCGCCCGGAGTCTACCCAGTCGAAGATGGCGCGCTCGAACGAGGCATCCTCATGCTCGGGGATGCCTCCGATGCCGAACGTCTCGACGATGACGGCATCGTAGTCGCGCTTGAGCAGCTCAAAGATGCCCGGGCCCATCTCAGGGGTCAGCTTCAGCACGAACACGCGCTCGTTGAGCGTGTCGTAGAAGTGCGCGGAATCGGCAGCCGGCTTGTTGTCGCGGCCTGCACGAATGACACGACCGTTGCGGATGAGAGCGAGCTCGGGATAGTTCACGCTGACAAAGGCGTTGAAGCTCATGGTGCGCTGCTTGCGGGCACGCGTTCCGGCGATGACCATCCCGCCAAAGACCACGCACACGTCGTGAGCCGAATCGTCCACGGCATACAGAAGGCTCTGGTAGAGGTTGAGTTTTGCATCGGTGAAGGGGTTGGCCATGGGTTGCTGCGAGCCCGTCAGCACGATGGGTTTGGGGCTGTCCTGAATCAGGTACGACAGAGCGGCCGCGGTGTAGGCCATCGTGTCAGTGCCATGCAGCACCACAAAGCCGTCGTAGCTGTCGTAGGCATCCACAATCACGTTGCGGATGTGCATCCAGTCACGCGGGCGCACGTTCGTGCTGTCGATGTTCATGGGCTGCACCACGTCGATATGGCACAGGTTGGCCGCCTCGGGAACATATCCGAGCAACTCGTCACCGCTCAGTCCCGGCGTCAGACCGCGCCCGTCCTCAACGGAGGCAATCGTTCCGCCCGTAGCGACAACCAGGATGCGCTTTTTATCCTGCATGAGAACCAACCCTTCGCAGCACCTCACAGACTTGGGACCCAAAGAGTCCACAGGCAGCAATGATAGTCCAAAGGCCGGCAAAACCAATGCCGCAGCCTGCTCGAGCGTCAAGAATGCCACCCGAGAGGCAAGAGACGGCACCCACGCCCACCGTGAAGGTCGCGACCCGCTCCCACCCCGCGAGGCGAAACTTGAGGTTTCGGCTCCGCCTGCAATTGTTGCGCCATGGGCAAGCTTGACATAAGCATTCGAGGGCTTTTGCCGCAGGTCTCGCGCTATGATTGCCCCTCGAGTGGTTGGTATATGGGACACAAGAGGGGTTTGGGAATGAAATACCTGATTATTCAGCTGTTGGCTGTTGCATTCTGCTGGTTCGCGGCACGTTCGATGCGCAAGCATGCCATCGCGTATTACGTGGGCGCGTTCGCCCTTGAGGCACTTTTCCTGTACGGCAAGTTCTTCTCGCTGCCCGGCTTTCTGTGGACGCCTATCTTCTTCGCCGTTGACCAGTGCATGCTCGGCACGGCGCTCTTCGTGGTCGTGATGTTCGTGGGCGTGTTCCCCAAGAACTCCCCCATTGCCCAGCGGCTTCGTCCCTCGCGCGGTGAGCTCAGCATCTTCGCCTGGATTCTGTGCCTGGGCCACCTGTTCTATCTGACCGTCATCCCGCGCATGGCGGACATCGCCATTCGCCTGGGCTTTGCCATGCCCATGACGGTGGTCGGCCTTGTCGTGGCGCTCATCCTGCTCGTTCTGCTCATCGTTCTGGGCGTCACTTCGTTCAAGTTCGTGAAGCGCGCCATGAACGCCGCCACCTGGAAGGCCGTGCAGCGCTGGTCGTACCTGTTCTACGCCTGCACCTACATCCACGTGATGCTCATGGTCGTACCCTCCGCCGTGTACGGATCGGGCCAGGCCGCCTTCACCGCACTTGTGTACACCGCGATTTTCGGCAGCTACGCCGTGTTGCGCGTAAAGAGGGCGCTGGTCGAGAAGGGCGAGCCTGCACCCGCTGCAAAGGCCGAGGTAGCCGGCGCATAAGGACGAGCACCAATCTTCCAGACAAGAATTTCGAACCATCCTCGCCTGAGTCGCCAACAATTCCCTGGCGGCTCGGGCGTTTTTTATTCCATCCCCACGCTGTCGAGGCGGTTCACGTCGTGGATTAGGATGCCCTCCTTCGTGCGGCTGATGATGCCGGCGTCTTCAAAGGAAGCCAGCAGCTTGGTCGCCGTGGTGATGTGAACGCGCAGCATGTCGGCGATTTGCTTGATCGTAATCTTGCACGGGATGAAGCAGCTGCCGTCATCGGCAACGTCGCTGGTATAGCAGAGTTTTTGCAGCCACATGACCAGGCGGCGGGCAGTCGAGGTGTTGCCTGTTCCCGACAGGCGGTGCGCCATCTGGGCAAAATGGATGTGACAGCTGTGCACGAACTCGTAGAAGACCTCGGGGTCTTCCTTGGCAATCTCGTAAAGCTGTCGCTGCGAAAATACAAACAAGACAGTGTTTTTTGCCGCCACATGGCGGGCCTTGTATTTGCCGATTGAGGCAAAGTCGTTGTATTCGCCTGAAAACGCATTGCCGGCACTGCGCCACGCCACGACGGCACCCTCGCCCGAATCGTCGGTAAACGTCGTGAGAATCTGGCCCTCGTCGATGTAATAGTAGTACGGGTCGTCGATGCTGCGCGCGACCGTTGTGATGTACTCGCCCTTGAACAGCTTCTTCTTATGGGCGCGATCCTTATAGCGCGCAATTTGCGATACGCCGAACGACTCCCCTGGCAACAAAATTGCGCGGTAATCCTCTTTCGTGGCCATGGCACCCCCTGCATCATACCGAAAACCTGGTCTAGACCACATTTTGCCAGTGTTCGCCACGGTATTTCAAGTGTGTTGGCGCCTTCTGTACTTGCCATTTTCAGTCCCTATTATTGATTCCAGGGAACGGTCACCGGGTGAGGGAACCCGGAAGGTGGACTTGTTCCATACAACGAAAGGGGAGGCTATGTCCCGTTATGCCATGGCTATCGACTTGAGAAGGTGCGCTGGTTGCGGCGCCTGCGTCGTTGCTTGCCAGATGGAGAACAACCAGAAGCCCGGCGTTTCCTGGAACGCCCTGGACTGCTGCGAGTGGGGCGACGAGGTGGGCCAGTCCGGCCGCTGCTACGTCCCGCACGCCTGCATGCATTGTGAAAACGCTCCCTGCGTCGAGATTTGCCCCACCGGCGCCACCTACACCCGTGAGGACGGCATCGTCGCCGTTGACTACGAGAAGTGCATCTCCTGCCAGGCATGCGTGAGCGCCTGCCCCTACGGCGCCCGCAAGGTGAGCCCGGGCACGGGCTGGCTGTTCGACGCCGCCGAGCCTGCCCCCTACGAGGCATACGGAGAGCAGCGCGGCGCCGTCGTTGAGAAGTGCGCCTTCTGCGCCCATCGCGTCGACGAGGGCAAGAAGCCTGCCTGCGTTGTGAACTGCCCCGGCAAGGCCCGCTACTTCGGCGACCTTGACGACCCCGAGAGCGACGTGAGCGTGTTCCTCGCCGCGCACCCCGAGTGCGAGCAGATTGGTCTGAGCGGTCTGTACTACCGCACTGTCGACGGCATGCCCGAGGGCTCCATCGACCAGATCGTCAGCGCCTAGCGCCATCGCCACTTCACTCGAGAAAGGTGTTCGACATGCAGACGAACATTACGCGCCGTTCCATGATCAAGGGTACCGCCGCTCTTGCCGGCGCCGCTGCCCTGGGTTCCTATGACATCTCCCACCCCGCAGGCGCCATCGCTGAAGATGCCCCCGAGGAAATCAAGTACACCTACTGCGACATGTGCAACCACGTCCCCAAGTGCGGCATCGCCTGCACCGTGAAGGACGGCAAGGTCGTGCACATCGAGTCGCGCGAGGGCTACCCCGCAAGCCCCCTGTGCGCCAAGGGCCTCTCCTCCGTGCAGGAGCTCTACGATCCCGAGCGCATCACCACGCCCATGATCCGCACCAACGCCAAGGGCACCGGCACCCCCGAGTGGGCACCCATCTCCTGGGACGAGGCTTACGAGCGCATCGCCTCTGAGCTGAACCGCGTGAAGGAGGAGTACGGCCCCGAGAAGGTCTTCTTCTATTGCGGCGACCCCAAGGAGCCCCGCGGCGCCATGCAGCGCCTGGCCACGGTCTTCGGCTCGCCCAACTACGGCGTGGAGAGCTCCTGCTGCGCAAGCGCGACCTGGATCACCTCCCAGGCCGTCATCGGCAACCTCTCCATGGGTACCGACCCCTCCGACGCCTCCAACTCCGCGCTGGTCTGGAGCCTCAACCCCGCCTGGTCGCAGCCCTACCGCTTCAGCGCCATGATGAAGCAGAAGGAGCGCGGCTGCAAGTTCGTCGTGGTCGATCCCCGCATCACCCCCACGGTCACGGGCCTGGCCGACATCCACCTGCAGCTTCGCCCCGGCACCGACGGCGCCCTTGCTGCCGGCTGGCTGCACATCATGTTCCGCGACAATATGTATGACGTCGACTTCGCTGAGAACTGGACCGTGGGTCTTGAGGAGCTCAAGGCCTACGTGGCCGATTACACCCCCGAGCGCGTTGAGGAGATCACGGGTGTGCCCGCCGACAAGCTCGAGGCTGCCGTCAAGATGATCTGGGAGAACTCCCCCAGCACCCTCGTTTCTTCCTCCGCTGGCGGCGCTCACCAGACCAACGTGGGCCACTACCTGCGCGCGGTCTTCATGATCATCTCGCTCATGGGCTCGCTCGACATTCCCGGCGGCCTGTCGCTGGGCGGCGGCCTGGGCTTCGACTACGCCGCTTCCACGCCCAACTTCAACGGCGTGGGCATCTATGCCGAGAACAACCTGGGCGAGAAGCGCCTGGACAAGGACCTCTACCCCGTGTGGGCGTACTACAACCAGATGATTCAGATGAACGCCCTGCCCGAGTACGTGGCCAACGGCGACCTCAAGGCGGCTGTCCTGCTGGGTGCCAACGCCATGATGCTCCCCCAGACGCCTGAGTACCAGAAGGCCATCGGCGACATGGAGTTCTCCGTCGCCATCGACTACTACATGCGCCCCTGGACCCACGACTACGTGGACATCCTGCTGCCGGCCGCTATGCCCTACGAGCGTATGGCTCCCTTCGCGGTCTTCGGCCGCAAGATCTTCCTGCGTGAGCCCGTGGTGAAGCCCGCCGGCGAGGCGCGCGAGGACTTCCAGATCCTGCTCGAGCTCGGCTGCAAGCTGGGCTATGAGGAGGAGTGCTTCCACGGCTCGGTCGAGGCGGCGCTTGAGAGCATGCTGGTGGACATCAACGCCGGCATCACCCTGGACGACCTGCGCGCCCATCCCGAGGGCATCACCATCGAGGGTCCCGCGCCTGAGTCGAAGCGCTACGAGACCGGCGCCATCCGCAAAGACGGCAAGCCCGGCTTCAACACGCTCTCCGGCAAGGTCGAGCTGGTCAGCGGCGTATACGAGAAGTACGGCTACGAGGGCCTGCCCGTGTACGAGGAGCCCGTGTACAGCCCCCTGAGCACCCCCGAGTACGCCAAGGACTACCCGCTCGTGCTCAACTCCGGCGGCCGCGTGCCCTACTACACGCACTCCAAGCTGCGCGGACTTCCGTGGCTCAACCAGTTCATGCCCGAACCCGTCGTGCGCCTGCACCCCAAGGACGCAGCCGAGCGCGGCCTGGTCGACGGCGACGACGTGCGCGTGTTCAACCACCTGGGCGAGATCTTCATGAAGGTCGAAGTGACCAACATGGTGCTCCCCGGCGTCGTGGACATCTTCCACGGCTGGGCCAAGGCAGACGTCAACCTGCTCATCTCACGCGACTTCTGCCCCATCACCGGCTTCCCGCCCTACCGCGCAGCCCTGTGCCAGGTCGAGAAGATCTAGAACCAGCTGCACCGATTGAAACCGAGGCCCGCTCGCATGCGCGCGAGCGGGCCTCCTTCTTCCCCCGGCGGTTCTCATGCCAAGTGAGGAATCGGCATGCTATACTTCGCCGTGCTGACAAGGCTATAGGCACCATCTGTATTAGGCCCACGCCTCGATCCACGTCTGTTAGGGAAAATCTCGCAGGCGTGGATTTTTTTATAAAGGAGGACGACGTGGGTGAGAAGGAACAACGCGTAACCAAGACTTGCAAGCAGGTTGTCTCCCTCTTAGCTTGGATCATCTTGGGCAACTTGGTGTATGCCCTGGGTGTCGCGGTATTTGTGGTGCCGGGAGGCCTGGTCACGGGAGGCACGACCGGCATCGGCCTGGCGGTGCAGCACGCCTCGGGCATTCCCTTGGCGCCTTTCGTGGGCGCGTTCAACCTCGTCATGTTTGCCGTGGGCCTCGTCGCGCTCGGCAAGACGTTTGCCCTCAGCACGCTGGCGAGCACCATCGCGTACCCCTCGTTGCTCGGCTGCGTCCAGGGCCTGCTCGGCGACACCGTGCTGACGACCGACCCCTTCCTGTGCGCCCTCTTCGGCGGCCTGTGCATCGGCTGCGGCCTGGGCCTCGTCATCAGGCTGGGCGCGAGCACAGGCGGCATGGACATCCCACCTCTCGTGCTCAACAAGCGCTTTGGCCTGCCCATTTCGGGCACGATGTACGTCTTTGACTTTCTTATCCTGCTGGTGCAGGTCCCCTTCACCGACCTCAACCGCGTCATGTACGGCATTGTCCTGGTGATGGTGTACACCCTGACGCTGGACAAACTGCTCTCCCTGGGAAAGCGCCGCGTGCAACTCGATGTGGTCACCAGGCGCGTTGACACACTGCGTGAGGCGCTTCTGGCGCACACGGGACCCAAAACGACGATGGTCGTCATGCCTGTTGAATGCGCTGGTCTACCTGCCAATATGATCAGGCTCATCCTCGACCCCCGCGACTTGCATGCCGTGGAGGAGACAGTCCGCAACGCCGATGGTGAGGCGCTCATCGTGGAAAACCGCATCGGCGAGATGAAGACGAAGTAGGCGAGAAAGACTAAGGTGAGATGGGTGTGCCGAGCGACTGCGGGCGACGAATGTGGAGATGCCTGCCGGTAACATTTCGCACCCGACACGCTGCTAACATGCAAGGCACACGCCACCATGAAAGGATGCCCCATGCCTTCGCCTGTGCTTACGCCCAAAACCAGCGCGCTTGTGCTCATCGACATGCAGAACGGCTTCGTTAAGCCCGACGGCGGACTATGCATCGCAGGCGCCAAGGCGACCTTGCCCGCATGCGCCCGCGCCTTGAAGGCAGCCCGCGATCAGGGGATTCCCGTGATTCACGTGCGCCGCCATTACGCGCTCGACGGGCATGATGTCGAGCCCGGCCGCCTCGACACATGGCTCGCCGCCGGAAAACCGCTGAGCGACGCACGCCCCGACACGCTTGAGCCCTGCCCGGGCCTTGAGGCGCTGCCTGGCGAGGCGGTTATCATAAAGCCGAGCTGGTCGGCCTTCGACCGCACCGACCTGGAAGAAATGTTGCGCGACCTGGGCGTGACCTGCCTCATTCTCGCAGGAACAACCACTCCCAATTGCATCCGCTCCACCTGCTACGACGCCATGGCGCACGGGTTCGAGGTGGCCGTGCTCGCAGACGCGGCGTCGAGCAGGTCGCCCGAAGTACAGGCCGCCAACCTCGAGGACATGGCGGTCATTGGCGCACGCATCATGAGCACCGACGAGCTCGCCGCCCTGGGCGAGCCTCTCCTTGTGCGGCCCCACACCGCCTTCGACGTACCTGCGATGACCGACATCTGGAACCAAGTGGTCGAGGACGGCATCGCCTTCCCTCAGGATGAGTGCCTGACCGCCGAGGACGCGGCAGGCTTCTTCGCCCAGCAGACGCACTGCGGCGTTGCCTGCGTCCCGCAAACCGGCGAGGTCGTGGGCATGTACATCCTCCACCCCAACAACGTGGGACGCTGCGGCCACATCTGCAACACGAGCTACGCCGTGAGCCGCGAAGCGCGTGGACACCATGCCGGAGAGGCGCTTGTGCGGGACAGCCTCGCACAAGGCAAAGCGCACGGCTTTAGGATCTTGCAGTTCAACGCCGTCGTGGCCACCAACGCAATGGCCCGCCACCTCTACGAGAAGCTTGGCTTCACCCAGCTGGGCGTCATCCCCGGCGGCTTCCACCTCCCCAACGGCACCTACGAGGACATCGTGCCGTACTATCACGAGCTGTAGCTCAACAGTAAATACGCCTGCAACGCAATCAAAGGGCTGGCTTCGACACATTCGAAACCAGCCCTTATTTGTCAACTGCTCTTGCTTGGAATCACCGCACAAAAGCCGCCAGGAATACACCTCGGTGCCGGCAAGCCAGACTACTCCCCTTCCGCCCACTGCTTGAGCGGCCCGTATGCCTCGATAAGGTCAGGCAGTTTCCATCGGGCGTTGGCGGGGCTGGTGGAAGGGAAGCCCTGATACGGCAGGCCGACCTTTTCGGCGAGAAAGCGTTCGTAGAAACGCAAGGCCGTGGAACCTGTGAGCGCAACGTGGCCGATCTGCGTGCCTGCGATAAACGCAGGAATATCCTGAGGCACCGCATCGCGAATGGAGGCATCGGAGGCACCTTCGATGCTGCAGCTCTTGAGCACGTCGAAAATGGCAACATGGTGTGCACGGGCTAAGGCGCGCCTTCCCTCGGGCGTCTTGGGATCCTGATCATTGAAAAGAGCGGCAAGAACCGGCCAGAACCGGTTTTGCGGGTGACCGTAAGGAATACCCACCTCGCGCGACTTTGGGCTCGGCATGGTCCCGAGCACAAGCACGCGGGCATCGGGCGACCAAATGGGCTCGACGCTATGGACGACAGGCGACACGTGCGCGGAAGAATCAGTCATGCGGGCCTCATTCATTCGAAGTGACAACAAACAACATACATTTCAGAGATGTAGAAATTGTGCCAACTGGGCTTTTGATACTTTAACATACATTTCAACTCTTCAAATGTATGTTATTTCTTGGCGACGGCGAGGCTAGTGCGTGATTCAGAACGCAAACGCAGCCAATTAGGGCGTTTTCAGCCATCTTCCAGCAAAAAAGACTGGTATCCTATGCCGTTGTGTGAAAACGACCGTATGCGCTTTTGCGCAAGCGCTCAATCCAAGGGCGCCCAAGCACGCAAAGGAGACCAAGAATGGAAAAACACGCCTCCGTCCCCGAGCGCGAACAATTCGCCTCGCGGCTCGGCTTCATCCTGGTGAGCGCAGGCTGCGCCATCGGCTTGGGCAACGTCTGGCGTTTCCCCTATATCACGGGTGAGTACGGCGGCGGTGCGTTCGTCCTCATGTACCTGGTGTTCCTTCTCATCTTTGGCCTGCCTATCCTGGTAATGGAGTTCGCCGCCGGTCGCGCCAGCCAGAAGAGCATTGCCCGCAGCTACGACACGCTTGAGCCCGAGGGTACCAAATGGCACCGCATCAAGTGGCTCGGCCTGGTCGGCAACTATCTGCTCATGATGTTCTACACTACCGTTGCAGGCTGGATGCTCGCCTTCATGGTGAAGAGCGCAACGGGGCAGCTCACGGGCGTCACGGCAGAGCAGAGCAGCCAGATCTTCAACGCGCTGCTCGCCAGTCCCGGCGAGATGCTCGTGTACATGGCCATCGTCGTAGTACTCGGCGTGCTTATTTGCAGCCTGGGCTTGCAGAAGGGTGTGGAGCGCATCACGAAGGTCATGATGAGCGCGCTGTTCGTCATCATGCTCGTGCTATGCGTGCGCGCAGTCACCCTGCCCGGCGGCATGGACGGCCTGGCCTTTTACCTGCTGCCCGACTTCGACAAACTCTTCGGCCAGGGTCTGGGCAACACCGTGGACGCCGTGTACGCCGCCATGGGCCAGGCGTTCTTCACCCTGTCCATCGGTGCAGGCGGCATGCTGATTTTCGGCAGCTACCTGGGCAAGGACCGCTCGCTTCCTGGCGAGGCTGTGCGCATTGCCGGCGTCGACACCCTTGTCGCCCTCATGGCTGGCCTCATTATCTTCCCTGCTTGCTTCGCCTTTGGCGTCGAACCTGGTAGCGGCCCGGGCTTGGTGTTCATCACGCTTCCCAGCGTTTTTGAGCAGATGCCTCTCGGTCAGCTCTGGTGCACGCTCTTCTTCCTGTTCATGAGCTTTGCCGCGCTCAGCACCGTTGTGGCCGTCTTCGAGAACATCATGAGCTTCTCGATGGATCAGTGGGGTACGCCGCGCAAGAAGGCCTGCATCATCAACGGCATTTTGCTCTTCCTCCTGAGCCTGCCGTGCCTGCTGGGCTTCAACGTGCTTTCTGGCGTCGTGGTACCCGGCATCGGCGACATCCAGGGCGTTGAGGACTTCATCATGTCCAACAACCTGCTGCCCCTGGGCGGCCTGTTGCTGCTGCTTTTCTGCACGCATAAGCGCGGCTGGGGCTTCGACAACTTCCTGGCCGAGGCCAACACCGGCGAGGGCCTCAAGTTCCCACGCTGGGCACGCAGCTACCTCACCTACGTGCTGCCCGTGCTCATCGTCGTCATCCTCATCGGCGGCTGGATTCCCGTGGTACAGACCTGGCTGGGGCTGGCGTAAGAAGTAAGCAACCTGCGGCGAGTCACTCATTTAGGGCTGGTGCAATCTTGGTTGGGACTAGTGCAAGAGCAGCTTGCACAACTTGCGACGAGGCGGTCCAACGGGCGATTCACCTTACAGGGCAGCAAAACACCGCCTGCAAAAAGGGCTTCGGGAACAATCCCGAAGCCCTTTTTCGTGACTGCTTTGCTTGCTGAGCCTTACTTCTTCTTGCCTTTCTTTGAAGCCTTGCGGTTCATGAAGAAACCGGCGGCGCAGCCCACGATGCCGCCGAAGATGTGAGCGAACTGGGAGATGCCATCGGGCTGCAGAGCCGCGAAAATCTGACCGCCGATGAAAATCACCGCAACGAGGATGAGCGTGAGCGGGATGGAACCCCTCTCGTAGCTGGCAAACGAGGAGAGCAGGATCATCGCGAAGACGATGCCGCTTGCACCCATCAGCCCCGTGCTAAAGAGCAGGTTGTTGAAGACCGCCGTGACAAACGCGGTGATGAGAATGAGCAGAAGGGTCTTGATGCTGCCGTACTTCTCCTCAATCAGGGGGCCTACGATGAGGAGCAGCGTGATGTTGGTGATCCAATGCTGGAAGTCGGCGTGACCCAGCACGTATGTGAACATGCGCACGAAGCCAAGCGGGTCGAGCGCCGAGGTGCGGTACGTGCTGAAAAGCAGTGTGTTGGTCGCCCCTCCGGTAATGAACCCCAGCAACAACGCCACGAGCGACAGGGCCGTAAATCCAAGAATCACCGGTGAGTTGAACTTGATGGGAATCGGCGTGCGCGGCTTTTTCTCCTTGGGAAGGTCGACCTTCGGAGCGAAGGGGGCCTTCGTCGCCGTCGCTTCCGCACCGCCCTGCACTGGAGCGTTCGCAGGGACCTGCACAGTGCCCGTCTTCTCGTCCATCGCAAACCGCCTTTCATCCAAAAACGGATCGTGTGCCTATTTTAGCAGCATGCCCGTTGCGGTGCATTACATGGCTCCAATTTGTAACGATGCCTAGTATGATGTACATAATGAACGCTATAATTTAGTTACGGTTTGTTGCAAAGGAGGAACAATGCCCGAACTCACAGCAACAGTTGCAGAAACCCGCGCCAACTTCTCCAAGATTGCCGCGGCCGTTTCTTCCACAAAACAGCCGGTTACAGTCTTTCGAAACTCAAAGCCATGGGTTGTTATCGCACCGGTATCTGAGGACCACATTCCAAATATAGACTGGTCAAAGCAGGACGTCATATCCATGGATGTCAAAACCCGTACGACTACCCTACCAGCAGACTGGGACTGCGCCGAAGACGACGGACTCTACGATGACCTGGCATAAGCCCTAGATCGGGGATGTCTGGCTTGCCTATGTTGAGTTTTCCGATCATCTTGACATCAGCAAGGTGAGGCCAGTTATTGTTCTTGACGTTCAAGACGGGCGCTGCCTGGTCATAGCGGCAAAAGTGACTTCGAAAGACCTCAGGGCAGACGGCTCGGGCAAATGCCTGCCCATTCTCGACTGGCAAGAATGCCGTTTAAGAAAGCCCTCGTTCGTGCGTATAGACCAGGTATTCGAGCTATCGTACGAAAAACTCCTGCGCGGGGCGCCGATTGGTCGCGTTAATCGGGCCTACGTGCAGGTCATTACAAGTTACCTGGAGTTTTAAGCATTCCGGCTGCACCCATGAAATGACCCGCGTCTTGGCACACATCGCCAAAGCGCGGGCTTTTTTGGCTATATCCCCGCAAACTCCCAGGTGGCGTCGGTGGCGAGGAGGATGACGTTGTCGGGGACATCGGTATCATCGGGCGAAAGCGGGATGACGTGGACGTAGGCGAACTCGCCCTCGAGGGCCTCGACGTACTGGTGCAGGAACGTCGAGTTCGGACCCTCGAGCGTTGAGACGACGTTGGCGATGAGGACGCCGCCAGGGTTCAGGCAGGTGTGGGCGTTGCGGATGGTCGCTGGACTCGCAAGGGATGCAACAGGCTTCTTGCCAGCGAACACGTCGAAGACCATGGCGTCATAGCGCTGACCGAAACTGGCGCCATAGCGACGGCGCGCCTGGCGGGCAAACTCAGAGTCACACGCGATATCGCCGGTCACGTGCTCGGCATGGTCGGTCTGGCACGCGGCATCGCCGACCTTGCACTCGGCCCCATCGACCTCATTCGCAATGCCACTGGGCCCACGGTTGTCAGCAGTCCTGCACGCGGCATCCCCGATCACGCGCTCGGCGCGACCGATTCCACAGCCCTCTCCCCCAAACTCTTCTCGTACCACGTGGGACAGATCGGCCAGGTAGTCGCAGCCGTCAGCGCATATCCTGCCCAGGTCGTAGGTTCCGCCAAAGGGGAAGTCGGAGAGATACTCCGCGAGATAGAAATCCGTGAGCGCAATGCGCGTAATGGCCGGGTCGATCTCGACCACGTCCATGTGCACCTCGGGCCGCGTGGCGATGATGTGCTTGGGATAGGCGTACCCGCCGCCGCCCACCATGAGGACGCGCTCGATGTCGGGCTTGGCATCAAACATGAGGTCGAAGGCCAAGTAGTAGTCGAAGACCGGCTCGGCTCGGTATTCTTCATCCACGTACGTCGCAGACTGCACGCTGCGCCCCACAAGCAAGAGGCGCACCGCTCGCCCGTCGGCGTCGGTCGTGGTGCACACAACGGCCGGCCCAAACTTGGTACGGTAAAAGCGCGGGTCAGCCTTGCGCACGCCATATGCCAGCAGCGCCGA
>UQBS01000060.1 GCA_900539345.1 uncultured Coriobacteriaceae bacterium
CAAGGGCAGGTTGGGTCACTATTTTCTACTTGACAGTTCATCGGTCATATGAGGGTCGCACTGGCAGCAAATCGAGTTTCGGAGTAGTCCCGAGGCTCCCGTTGGCAGCGAAGCGAGTTTCGGAGTAATGATTTCTGAGTAAGGGAGGCGTCCAGCCCTGCGAGGCGTGGAATTCTGTTGTTAAAACAACAGAATAGATGGAGAACACCCATTCTTAAGCCTCATATTCCTCTGAGAAAGGGTTGTGAGGTGCACGAAAAGCGTTTTGACTACTCCGGAACTCGTTTGCCTGCCAACGCGCTCGGGAAAACTACTCCGAAACTCGTTCTGCTGCCAAAAGGCCCCGGAGCCGACCCCACACCGCGCTACTTCCGCTCGCTGGTCAGGCCCGGTCACACAAAACCTTCCAGGAGACACGATGTTGCACTAGCCCCGACGAACAACATGCTTGAGGCAAGCTCCACGACATCCTGAAAAGCATGATAGCTATCTCCAATTGGGGGACGGGCAGAAGGCATCGCCCTGTATTACGAGGCTGCAATTTATTTCCAGGCGTCTGTTACAATGCCTGCGATGCTTTCCGGCAAGCGTATGGGAGGTTGTACTATGCTGCCGACGAGCCCGCGCATGACTGCTGATGATTACTGGGGCCTTCCTGAGGGTGTGCGCGTCGAACTCATCGATGGCGAGCTGTGGGACCTGGCTGCTCCGAGCCGGTTGCACCAAAGCATTTCCATGCAGTTGGGAATTCGGTTTTCGACCCATATCGCCTTGCACGGTTGGCCCTTGCAGAGTGTGCGCCGCCCCCGTTGCCGTGAATCTCTTCGCCGACGACACGACCTTCGTCGAGCCCGACCTGAGCGTCGTCTGCGACGGGAAGAAGCTCTCGAACCGCGGGTGCGAGGGCGCCCCTGATTTGGTGGTCGAAATCGTGTCTCCGAGCAGCCGGGACATGGACTACGGCACCAAGCAGAACCTTTACCGCGAGGCCGGCGTGCGGGAGTACTGGATTGTCGACCCCTCGATGCGCCGGACGATGGTCACCCGATTCGCCGAGGACCCTGCGCCGATGATGTATCCGTTCGAAGAGCCCATCCCTGTGGGTATTTACCCGGGGCTTGCAATTAATCTCGACGAGATTGTAAAGGGCGCATAGGGGCGTTCGGCCCGTTTTCTTGTGCGGCGAAAGCCGAATGGTGTCTCGACGCTGCGTACCCAACGTACATGCAGGGGTCGCACGCGACCCTTTCTCAGAAGGCGGCCCTCCCTGCGCCTGAACCCTCTCGTGGGATTCGTTGCGGCAAGCGGCGTGCGATAAAGCGCCCCCACGTCGCAGTAAGCGACGCAGGGGCGCCCAAGGTCAAGCCGTTTCCCTGCTATTCCCTACTCGTCGAACTTGCCCGCTGCGAGGTCGCGTCCCAGCAGGTAGGGCAGGGTGATGCACGCGGCTCCGTAGTTCATGCCCTCCATCGCGAAGGTGTACACGCCGGAATAGAAGTCGCCGATCATCGTTCCCACGTTGAAGAGGCCCGGGATGGGCTCGTCGTTTGCGTCGAGCGCCTGCAGGTCGATGTTGGTGCGCGTGCCGCCCAGGACGACGAGCAGCATCGGCTTGTAAGAGCAGCCGTAGAAGGGCCCGTCGGTGATGCCGATGAGCTTTTCGGGCGACTTGTAGAAGTCGGTGTCCTGTCCTGCGGTGCACAACTCGTTGTAGTGGTTCACTGTGTCCACGGTTGCTTCGGGGAGACCGAGCTGGGCAACAAGCTCCTCGATGGTGTCAGCCTTAACGATGCCGTAACCGTAGGAGTCGTTGTCCCAGGTTTCGATGAACTCCGCCTCGCTGGCGAAATACTCGCCGTGAACATAGTTGGGCTTGCCCCAAGGGCCTCCATCGGCTGCCCGATTAGAGCTCCAGATGCAGTAACAGGTATTCTCGGGCAGATGCATGATGGTCGCACACGCCACGCCGCCCAGCACGTCCTCGTTCATGAAACGCTGGCCGTTCTTGTCCACCATGAGGCCCGTGTGCGAGGTGTAGGGGTTGTCGGCCGGCAGGTTGGGGCGCCCGAGCATGATGGCGTTGGGGGTCTGCTGCCAGGCGGCGCCAACCCACAGTTCCATCTGCTGACCCTCGCCGTCGTAGATTCCGTTGGTCATGAGACCGGCGTCGTAGTTGACCTCGGAGTCGAAGTTGCACAGGCCCATGACCTCGGGGGCGAAGCGGGCCATCATGTCGCGGTTGTGCGTGAAGTCGCCGGTCGCCATGACGATGGCCTTGGAGCCCTCGTACTTGATGTAGCTGCCGTCCTTGTCCTGGGCTATCACCGCCGTCACTCGGCCGGTCGCGTTGTCGTCGCCGCGGACAAGCTGGAGGGCCTTCGTCTGGAAGTCGATCTCGACGCCCAGGTCCTCGGTCAGAAGACGGGCCAGCTCATTGGCGATGTGGGGCTCGCCCGTGCCAACGGTACCGTCGAGCTCGGAGTCGTCCGCATAGAAGGAGTGTGCGCCGGCGGGGGTGTACATGATGTCGTCGGGTGCGTACTCGGCGCCGCTCTCCACCGTCACCTTGAGGCCGGCGGCCGTGGCCTTGTCGATGAGCCAGTTCATGGCCTCTTCGGAGTTGTTGTAGTGCTTGTACCAGAAACCGGGCTTGAAGTTGCCGTTGTTCACCATGTACTGAGTGCGGTACCAGTCGGCGTCCACCTTGGGCAGGCCCATCTCCTCCATCACCTTAGAGTACACCGCATTGTTCGATCCACCGCGCGAGACGGCGGCCTCGGAGGCGCTTACGATGATGACGGAGAGGCCGCCCTCGGCGGCGGAGACGGCGGTGACCATGCCCGACATGCCACAGCCTACGACGATGACATCGGCGGACTTCGTCTCTGTGATCTGGTCCTCTGCGATAGGGTCGGACGCAACCTCGAACGACCACTTAGTGTCCGCCGTGGCGACCTGGGCGGCTCCGTCTTGGGCCTGGGCCGTGACGGGGGCGATGACAGCGCATGCGGCTCCCGCTACGGCGGTGCCGGCGACAAAGGAACGACGGGTCAACTTCGAATCCATGACAAGCTCCTTTTCTCAGAAGGACGGATCTGCGCTCGCGCGCTTCCTACACAGCCTGCTCCAGGCACGCCTGGACGGCGTTGAGGAAGCCGATGGACGTGCGGGTGGCGCCGCCCACGACGTCGACATCGAGGGTCTGGCCATCCACCACGGCGGGGATGAGGACGTCTTCCATGGCGGGGACGCCCACGTAGGTGGTCTCAAGCTCGTTTGTTTGGCTGATGGAGGCGATCTTGCCGCCCTCGACGGCGACCGTTACCGTGATGTCGCCGAACATGCCGCGCTCGGTGTCGCTATACTCGCCGTCCCTCAAGTCGCCCTCGGGGACTGCCCAGGTCTGGCTGATGACCGAGGGGGACGTATCGCCCTCGCTGGACACCGCACCGAGCTTGGCCTCGCCGATATAAGCAGCGGCGTTCTTGCCAGCAAATCGCCCGGAGTTGACGTTGTTGGCGTTGCAACCGCCGGGGACGTTGATGGTGTAGATGTTGGGCCACAGGTCGGCCGAGTCGACACCGCAGGAGTACAGGCCGGCCACAGGCTTGCCGTCCTTGTCGACGACCTCCATCTTGCGGTTCGTGCGGATGCCTCCGAATGTCACCATGCAGGCCTGGGGCATGTAGCAGAAGTAGTACGGCGGGTTCTCGAGCTTCTGCATGTACTCAGCGGGCTTGCCGAAATAGGCGTCGTCGCCGGCCTCGCACATCTCGTTATATGTGGAGATAGCCTTTTTGAGCACGCCCACGTCAAGGCCCACGGCGGGAGCCGCCTTTTCGGCCAGTTCGTCAAGGGTGTCCGCGCTGAAGAAGTCGTTGTACGGGTTCTCGTCGATGCGCTGCTGAAGCTCAGCCTTCGTGGCCTCCCAGTCAATACGCGGCATGATCATGCCGTTGTAGGCGTCCTCGAACACCTTGGCGTCGTAGACGGAGTAAAGCTTCTGATGCACGAGGGAGGGAACCATGTCGGCCATCCAGTTCTCGACTCCTGCGGCCTCGGAGCAGAAGCGCTCTCCGTCCTCGTTGACCCACAGGGCGCAGGCACTGTGTCCGGCCACGACAAGGCCGTCGCCCTGGCCGAACGTGCCATACTCGCCACCCGGAGCGCCGGACACGGTGAGCTGCATGAGACCGGAGACTCGCGGGATATTGCTGGCGCCGCCGGCCTCCAGGGCCATGCGCACGCCGTCGCCGTCATACCCGTACAGGAACCGGACCACGTCGCTCGTGTCGGAGAACCCGCCTTCCTGCAGGTACTCATCGTTGTTGGCGAAGCCGCCCGTGGCGAGCACGACGGCCTTCGCGTCCACCTCGACGAGGTCCCCGTTGAGCTTTTGTCCAACGACGCCGGCGACGGAGCCATCCTCATTCTGAATGAGCCGCAGGGCGGGCGTGTTGAGCAGGAACTGCACCCCCAGGCCCTCGGCTGCGGCGGTCATGGCGGGCGTGAAGTCGTCATGCGCACGGTTTTCGCCAAACCAGTGGAACGTCTCGAACTGTCCGCCGTGGTAGTCGTCTACAACGCCGGTGAAATTCACGCCGCAGTCCTTGAGCCATGCGATGTTATCGCCCGAGGCGTTGATGAGGTCGAGCCATTTCAGGCCGTTGGCGCGGTTATGGGAATAGCTCATCTCGCAGGAGATGACCTCGGCGGGCTCGATTTGGATGCCAGCGTCTTTCTGCATCTGCGAGTCTACTGCGAAGAGGCCCTCTGTTCCGATACCGCCGCCGCCTTGGCAGCCCTGCTTCTCGAGAACGACGACCCCGAGGCCCTGCTGGGCGGCTTCGACCGCGGCCGACAAACCCGAGTTGCCAGCTCCGACGATACAGACGTCACATGTGTAAGTGGCAACAGGCGCCGCCTCGGCGCCATCTCCCTGTGTCGGCGCCTCTGCAAAGGCCGGCGCCCCTTGCAGCGCACTCCCCGTAATCGCCATTGCGCTCGCGGTGCCTGCTGCTCCAAAGAATCCCCTGCGCGTGAACTCCATCATGGTCCCCTTTCGCTGCGTTCGACGGCATCCAATGTGTTGTTTGGAATGCCGGGCTCGAAGCTCACAATGGCGAAACGGGGCCCCTCTTACAATTACCCGTGACGGGAAACGGGCATTTTCGGCTTACCCGCAACGGGTAATGCATCGATTGCCATGCACTTGAGCAGGCATTTTGTGCCGTGTCAGAATACGGGCGCCCCACCGAGTGCTCTAAGCCCGTTTGCTCGACTTTGCCAAGGGTACGACGGGCGCCCTTGCATCGGGCGTCCCGAACGCCATAATCTAAGCGGGAGAGGGCAACGCGGCGAAGGGCGAGTATGGCAGACGCAATCTACAGCACCAGAAGGGCGGGGGCCGTGCTGCTCGCCATGGCGGGGATGGCGCTGCAGTGGGCGGGGCTGCACGCCGTCACGTTTTCGGCGAGCATCTTTCCTTCCGCGACCGACGCCGCCGCGAATATCTGGCCCATAAACTCGCTCGTCACGTTTCTTGTGTTCGCGGCTGCGTTTTGCGCCAGCAGGCGCAGCCCCGAGGCGCTCTCCAAGCAGTGGATTGTGCCTGTGGTCGCGGTTTTGTTGGCATGCGGCTTCCTTTCCTTTGCGCTCACGGTGCTTTTGGGGTTGGACCTGCGGTTGCTCGGTCTTGCAAGCGCCTGCATGGCATGCGGCACGACGCCGCTCATCCTGCTGTGGGCGGGGTTGTTCAAATACCTCAACCCTCAAAACGAGCAGCTTCTCGTCACCCTGGGCGGCCTCGTATGCTCCGTGGCGCTGTACCTCGTCGAGACACTTGCACCCGCTTTTCTCTCCGTGCCGCTTTTCATTGTCGTCCCCTTGGGCTCGCTGGCCTGTTTCGTTCACGCGCGCGCTGTGCTCGAGGACCTTTCCAAGTCATGGGTGCCCGCCACGGAAGGAGGGGCGACGAAATCGCCCGCCTTGCTCTATCTTTGCATCGTGGCCTTCTCCATTCCGTGCAACTTTCTGCGTGACAGCCCCGACATACAGGCCGTCATCCAGAGCGGCGAGCCCTGGGCGGAGGTGCTCTCCGTAACCATCATCATCATGCTCGCCGTGTCCCTGTCCGAGGCGGCCGCCGAGAGGCGCGGGGTGCTCCTCGCCCCGAGCGTGGTACTCTTCTTGCTGCTCGCCGCCATGCTTGCCCACCTGCTGCCTGTTACATCGGGCGGGCAGATGACGCCTTACCTGCTCTATGCCGGCTACTACCTTTTCCTCGCCATGATCTACCTGGCCCTAGGGCCAATCGCCGCAACCCCACAATCCAACCCGACACGCCTGTTCTCAGGCGCGATGATTGCCAACGTGGGAGGCCTGCTAATCGGCACAGCATTGGGGCTGTTGGGGTCCGCATGGACGAGCTTCATGGCGACTGCCATCGTATTGGCGGTGACATGCGTGATTCTGCTTGTGGGCATAGCCCTTTACAGCAATCGCTCCTACAGCGTGTTCCGCATCAACTACTACAACGAGGACGAGTATTCCTTTGAGTGCATTGCGGCCCCGACAGCCGGCGCGCCCTCCTTCGCAGACGGAACCCAAGGTACCGACGGCGTCTTGCAGGCCATCGCCGAGCGCTGCGCCAGTGTCGGGCAACGTTATGGCTTGTCGGGAAGAGAGCGTGACGTACTCTCCGAACTCGTTCGCGGCCGCACCATCGCCACTATCGCAAGCGAGCTCGGCGTGAGCGAGAATACCGCCAAGGCGCACACAAAGGCGATTTATCGCAAGCTTGACGTGCATACACGTGAGGAGCTGCTCGCGCGTGTGGAGCAAGGATAAGGCAGGCAGCTCATTTCTTCGCTTGAGAAGATACTTGCGACTCGATACTGCTAGCTGAGATGGAAGCGCAAGGCCACCTTGAGTGCTACTCGCCTGTTTTATGCTTAGCGTAGAAAAGGAACGTGCAGGAGTATCCACGACCGGCATTTGCTTTTAGAACCATTCGCCCGTTTTTCGTGCTTTCTCGCATACAATTGCTTGGGGAGACCCTTCAAGGTGCGAGGGAGATGGCTAAGTGGGAACCGTATCTGCAAAGAGCCGATCGCGCGCGGTCGGGCTGGCTTCTTTGCTTGCGACAATAGACTTTTTGCTCTGGGGCGGGGCGTTTACCATGCATGAATACGCGTCCACATTCGCCTCAGAGGAAATCCGGTATGTCTATACCATACCGAGCATGACGGTACTGGGCCTTTTGCTCATAGTCGGCCCAGTCATTTTCAATCGCTGCCGTAGATTTGTCCCAGCGGTGACCGCTGCTGGTGCGGCATGCATGATTGTGAGCGATGTACTGCTATGCGTTTTGCACGTGACGGGCATGCGCTCTCTGGTCGCGCTGGCAGCGGCAGGCATCATCGTGGGGATTGGCATCGCCCTGTCGCTTCTTGCATGGCGCGGCATACTGGCGCGTTTTTCATACGGAGAGCAAGTGTCCGTCGTTTCGATTGCGTGCCTGGCGTTCCCGTTTGTCCCTCTTGTTTTCGCCTTCGTGCGTTCGGTATGGGCTTTCGCCGTTGTGGCCGCCTTGACTGCCGCATCGCTTGTTTGCGCCTGGGGTGCACTGGAAACGCCCACTGACTTGCGAGATGCGCGTGCATGTGACGACCTACCACGCGCCTTCGTGAATTTGCTACAAGAGAGCCTTTCCGCAGTGTTGTGCCTTGTCTCCCTTGGCTTCGTGGCGGGCATTCTTCGAACATCGGCACTCTCTGCCGAAGACAGTAGTGCCGGCATTATGATGGGGTCTTTGATATGCATGTTTGCCATTGCGCTCGCCATGCTTGTCGCTTGGCGTGTGTTCAAGGTACATCTCAGCATGGTGAGGTTTTATCAGGCCGGCTTTGCGCTCACGGCTACGATTCTGGTTGCATCGCTTGCTTTAACACATGGCTTTACGTCGACGCTGGCCTGTTTTCCATACCTACTCTTTGAGTTCGCCCTCGTCATCGTCATGGTCGAGGGCTCGGACTGCGCAACAGTTGCCGGATCGGACTCTCTTGCTGCGTTTGGCGTACAGACTGGCTGCGCGTATCTCGCGATGGCGGCGGGCACGGCGCTGGGTCTCTTCCTTTGCCGCGGCGAGGGAAACGTCTCTTCGGTGTTCGGCGTAACGGTGGCCCTGTGCGTGTACTTGCTTTCGGTACCGCTCATTGTGATGTCGCGCCGCCGTGCCGAAGGGCAAGTCGCCGCGGCGAATCCCACACCCGCGAGTTTTGAGCCTCGCGATATCTATGCAGAGCGCGTCCGCGTTTTATCTGAGGAGTGCGGCCTAACTCCACGAGAGGAACAGATCGTGGTGCTCACGGTGTGCGGGCTGGATTCTCCGGCTATTGCGCACAGCCTGTCCGTTTCGGACAACACCGTGCGCACGCACAAGCGCAACGCGTACAAGAAGTTGGGTGTTCACTCCAAGCAAGACATTCTGCTTCTGGTCTCCAATGAGAATCAGGAGCAGTTGGACGCGCGTTCAGCGCAAGCGCCCTCTTCGCGTTGACAATGTCGCCGATCGTTTGGAGGCGACAGCCGCCTTGAACCGTCGGCCGTACCGCTACCAGCACGGATGCTGTCCATACCACACCAAGTGTGAGGTTCTAAAGCTCGTCGATTTGGCAGGATTGGGGCGCGGCTCACACCTGCTTGACGAGTGACGAACCTGTCTCCTGACGCCATGATGAGTCGCAAGCCCCCGATGCAGACGCCTGCATTGGTGAAAGGCGAAGGATCGCCGGGCATCGTAGCCGAGGACCCGGTAAGAAGGAGAGGGGACATACATGGACGGTAGGATTTCACGTCGCACGTTCGTTGGATCAGCGGCAGGGGCTGCGGCCTGCGCCGCCGCTGCGCATGTCGTTTCGGGCCCCGCTGTGGCTCGCGCGGATGAGGAGGCGGATGCAAGCGCGTCGAAGCCTTCCCAGCTCAACCCGCAGGACGAGAGCTGGAGGGGCGTGGGCGACGATTTGTCTGCCGTCCTCTCGCCTTGGAAACTGGGCCCGCTTGAGCTGAGCCACCGCATCGTCAAGTCCGCCGCCGGCTCAGCCACGTTCCTTGCGGGTTTTGGTCAAGAGCTCATTGACTACTACGCGAACTTCGCCAAGGGCGGCGTGGAGATGATCTGGGTGGAGAACTTCGCCCGTCACCTTACCGACCGGGGCGGGGAGTCACCTGACTGGCTGCTCGATTTGGACCTGACCCCACTCGTCGAGGAGTGCAAGAAATACGGCGCCCATCTTGGTTTCCAAACCTACTTCATGCCGGCCTTTAGCGGCGTCGACCACAATGCGATGACGCTCGAAGAAATCCATGGCATCCAGGCAGACATCGTGAACGCAGCGACGTTCCTTAAGGAACAGGGCTTCGAGGCACTGGAAATCAACGCAGCCGGAGCAAACTTGGGCGCCATGTTTTTCTCCCGCGCCAACAACCACCGAGATGATGAGTATGGTCCCCAGAGCTTCGAGAACCGTGCTCGCTTCGTCAGCGAGACCATCCAGCAAGTCAAAGAGGCCTGCGGGGCGGATTTTGTCGTCCAGGTGCTGATGAACGGCGTGGAGGAAGACGACCAAAACATCGGCAACAGCGCCAATGTCCTTTCCATCGAGGAGGGCATTGAAATCGCCAAGCAACTCGAGGCAGCCGGGGCCGATTCGTTCCACATCCGCCTTGGCGCGCTGCATCAGCACGTGTGCCAGTTTGCCGGCGACCTGTACTTCATCGAACAGGGCATAGAGGGCACCACGAGCTATGGCACGCGCTTCGATTTCTCGCAGCACTGGCAGGGCAAAGTGGACGGCACGCACTCGGGCGCAGGCCTCACGCTCGCTGTGGCCGCCGAGTACAAAAAGGCGCTCTCGGTGCCGGTGGGCACGGTCAGCTATCTTGACCCGGCCATGGGTCCGGACTTCTTCAACGCGGCGATTGCGGACGGCAAGGTGGACTTCTTCCTGATGACGCGACCGCTGACCGTCGACACGGAGTACGTCAACAAGCTGCGCGAGGGGCGCCTGGACGAAATCGCCCCCTGCACTCGCTGTGTCCACTGCCATATCATGGGCAACGCCGCGAACGCACAGTATGGCTATTGCCGTGTAAACGCCCTGACGCAGCGCGTGTACCGTGAGGGCGGCCCCGCAAGCTACGAGCTGCCGGTGGCCGAAGGCAGGAAGAGGGTGCTCGTCGCTGGTGGCGGCCCTGCTGGCATGGAGGCGGCGCGCATCGCGGCGTTGCGCGGCCATGATGTGACGCTGTGTGAGAAGTCAGGCTTCTTGGGCAGCATGTTGGACTTCGCTGCTGCCATCAAGGGCCCGCACGAGAACCTCGCCCAGCTTAAGGCCTATCTGGAGCGCCAGCTCGAATTGGCCGGCGTCACCGTGCGGCTCGATACGGAAGTGACGCCCGAGCTTGTCGCCGACGAGGCTCCCGACGCCTTGGTGGTCGCGTGCGGCGGGTCTTACGCTCCGTGCAGCCTTGAGGGAACGGCTGGGACGAATGTCGTGGCCGTTGCGGACATTGCCTCCGGTGAGTTCGGCGAGCGCGTGTGCGTGCTTGGCTCGAATGACCGCGCGGTTGACTGCGCCGTCTACCTGCAAAATCAAGGCAAAAAGGTCACCATGGTCACGGCGGACGCTGCGGATAATGTGGACAAGGGCCAGTCCAACCACGAGAAGGAGTTCATCCTCTCCATGCTGTATGCGCGCGGAATGCGCGTCTGGGCCGAAGCGCAGATTGACGAAGTGGGTGATGGGGAGATAACCGTAGAGTCCAATGGCATAACTACGGTCTTTGCCTGCGATACCATCCTGGACGCAAGCGATATGGTGCCCAATGCCACTTTAGCCGAGGCTGCTGGCGTTGCCGAAACATACGTGATTGGTGACGCTAAAGATCCCTTCAACATCGCCCTTGCAATCCGCGGCGGCAACGATGCGGGCAGGGCACTGTAAGCCGGCCGCTTAGGAACATGACCTGGTCGCATCGCGGCAGAGTGTTCTGACGAAAAGATATGTGCGCTGCAGCCTAAGCCTTGCAGTGAGCCCTGTTTCAGATTTTGACCCCGCTTGATCCATATGAGTCAAGCGGGGTCTTCGTTTTTCGGACCCCGCGGCTTGCAATGCGAAGCTCGCCGAGCTCGGTCCCTTCGGCAATTCCGCCCTTAGCGCTTGATGGCGTGCAGGGTGGCGTGGCGCGCCTCGGCCATGCCGCGGCCGCATGCGATGCCGGGATTCAGCTCGGGATAGTTGTTGCTGAAGAAAGCTCCCGAGTTGTTGCCGCAGGCATAGAGACCGGGGATGGGGTCGAAGGTCTTGCAGTCCAGGACCTGACAGTCCTCGTCGATGACGAGACCATCGAGGGTGCACAGAGTCCAGGAGCCAACTCGGACACCGTAGTAGGGGGGTTGGTTTACCGCAAAGAGGTCCTTCGAGGGTTTGCCGAACTCGTCATCGCCGCCGGCCTCGCAGGCAGCGTTATACCTGGCGATTGACTCCAGAGCGCACTCTGCAGGAATCTGGAGCCGGTCCACGAGCTCCTCAAGGGTGTCGCACTCAAAAACAATCCCCATTCGGATGCCCTCCTTCACCCAGCCCCAGAAAACGTCCTCGCCAACGCCTTCGCCCGTTGCCGGCTCGGCTTCGGAGGGGACCAGGCGCGAGCAGCTTATGGTGTCCCAGCTCTCAATCGCAGACCAGGCGTTGGAGTCGAAAATCAGGCACTCGAGCTTGCCCTTGCGGGTGTTGAGCATGTGCAGCGAAACATCGTAGGGGGCGCTCTCGTTGCAGAAGCGCTTGCCGTTGAGGTCTAGCTTGAGGAACGGCTGGCTGCCGTACCATACGGGATAGCCCATATAGGGGGCACCGGTCTCCACGCCGGGGGCCACGCCACCTCGGTCGAAGAGCATGGCGGTAGGCACGCAGTCCTTCTCGCCGCCGGCCCAGATGCCCGCGCGGATGCCCGACCCGTCGCAGCCGGGCTGGACGAGGGCGAAGTTCGTGCCGGAGGAGTCTGCCGGGTTGAGATGGGCGTAGACCTCGGCGTCGGCGGCATAGCCGCCGCAGCACAGGATGACGCCCTTTGAGGCGTTGATTCTCACATAGCCCGCCTCGGTCTGGGCGATGGCGCCGACCACAGCACCGTCCTCTTTCACTACCTTGACCAGGGCCGTCTCGAAGCGGAACTCAGCGCCAGCCTTTTCGGCGACTTCGACCAGCGCGTTGTTGAGCTCGGTCTGGTCGAGCTTGGTGAGCCAGTACACGACGGTGTCGCATGCGCCGTCCTCGTCGAACACGGGCTCCATGTCGAGCGTGGTGGAGAGGATGGGACGATGGTGAATCTGGGAGCGGTCGTACACGCCCTCCTTGCCGTCGCCGATGGTGTACTCAGAGCGCATCTCGATGCCGTAGGGGGCGACCTGCTCCTCAAGCCAGTCGAGGGTCTCTCCCGACTCGTTGGCCCACATGTTGATGAGGCGCTGGTCGCACCGACCGGATGCGTAGCGAACAAGATCGTTTACAACGGCTTGCTTGTCGACTTCGATGCCGAGCTCGCGCTGGGCACGGCTGCCGATTGCACCGATATAGGAGCGGGTGGTGCCGACCGTGGGGTTTTTCTCGATGACGACGGTCTTGGCCCCCTCGGTGGCTGCGGAGACGGCGGCGATCATGCCGCAGTGGCCTGCGCCGCAGATGAGAATTTCGGTGTCGACGGTCTCGACGATGTCGGCATCGCCGATCTCCGGTTCTACCCCGGGCCAGGTGAATCCGGCCTCCTCGGCCGAGGCGATGGAGGCCGCCGGAACGGCAGCTGCCGCCGCGGCAGCGACGCTAGAACTGGCAATGAAGCTCCTACGGTCCATGTTCATGATGGAACCCCCCCAAAGAAGAGCGGATATAAAAAATGTCAATGGAAGAAATGGAGGACAGGGCACCCGTCTGGCCAGTACCAGGCGCTTTGTCTTTGCGTCCCATACTTTAGCGGGCTGTTTCTCATTTGTGAACTGAAGGTTCCTCATTGTGGCATAAACTGTGTTTATGTCGAACGTCCTGTCGGCCCTTCCGTTTCGGAGGCAATGATGGACTTGTTTAGAATGCGCTGCTTTGTGAGCGTGGCCACACACCTCAACCTGACTCGCGCCGCAAGCGAATGCGGTATCACGCAGCCGGCGATGTCGGTCCAAATGCGAGAGATAGAGCGCGAGTGCGGCGTTCGGCTCCTTACCAGGGAACACGGGCGGATTGGGCTAACCGACGCGGGCGCCATGATGAGGGACTGCTTCGTGAGCATGCTCGATCTCTATGAGAGCTCCCTCAGCCGGGTCCGGGGCGCAATCTCGAAGACTTCGGGCAAACTCAGGGTTGGCTTCCATGGGGCGCACACCGCGTTCGCACCTCTTTTCCAGGGATTTTGCGAATTACATCCAGACGTGGACCTGTCGGTGCGTGTGGCCGAATGGTTGCAGCTTACCAATATGGTAGCCTCGGGAGACCTCGACGCAGCAGTCGTGGAGGTCCACGAGGCCCAGCTTCGACCGGAGTTATCATCCGTACCCCTTGTGCGACTAGATGAGTTCTGCGTCGCGGTATCCTCTTCCGATCCTATAGCGGCATTTTCCAGCATTGACGTCGAGCAGGTTGAAGGACGAACGCTTCTCATGAGTGGCTATTCGTCATCCAGCATGGACGCCATGTACCGGATGCTACTGGCAGAGGGGCTCAAAAAGGAGAGGATACGATTGACCGAGGATGTCGACGGCGCTATCGCCATGGCGGCGTCGGGCATGGGCGTCGCTCCCATGCCGATGTTTCTCGCTATTCCAGGCAACCCCTCGGTTCGCTGGGTCCCGGTGAACTGTCGTTCCTTCCACTGCGACCTTGTTCTCGTATATCGTGAGGGCAGGGAATCTCCTCCGCTGATAGAGTTCTTGAAGTATTGTGGGAGCCCTGGGATTTCAGAGCGGCTCCGCACCTATTGGGCGGCCGCCACGACGGCGACAGCCGCCAACCAGAGGGGCGATGAATAACGATGTTGTATGAAGGGTTGTTTGGAGGCAACGCCCATGGCATTGAAGGAAGGCATTGCGGCACATAGGGAGAACCAGGGCAAGCTCGCAGCTGTGCTCGTTGCGGGCTTTGCCCTGGGAAGGACAGGGGCGATCTATGAGTCGACTACGCTCATACTGAACTCTTTCGAGCTGCTCGCCGTCACCAAACTTGTGAAGGCGGGGGTCTTTGCCGCCCTCGCCCTGCTCTTCTTTTATGACGACAGAAACGGCGAGCGAAATAAGGACAGGACGGGCACACTGCTCGCCATGGCCCTTGGCATGTTCGCCGTCCACGGTGCAATTTTCCTTTCCGGCAACCTCGTCGGCGTGACAAGCTTCGGCTTTCAGCTTCTCGGCCTGGTCATGGCTGGTGCAAGCGAGGCAATAGGTATCTATCTCTACGCCACCGCGATGGTGCGGATGGACCGCGGCCCCGAGCTCATGCTGCTCGGTTTCGCCGCAACGAACGCCACCAACGCCGTTCTCTCCACGCTCTCACCGGCACCCAATGCCTACCTTCTTCTTGCATTCCAGGTCATCGGACTGTCCGCCCTCGCGTTTGCGATGCGGTACCTGGAGCCCATCTCCGATGCCATGCCCGAAGTCGAAGCCGGGCACCTTCTGGGCAAGACGGGAAGCGCCAGGTTATTCGCGTTTGTGGCCGCCTGCCTGCTCGTTAACGCGGTAGCGGGCTTCTACATCTCCATCCCGTCCGTTGGCGGGTCCTCTCTGAGCGGGGCCGAGAAGAGCCTCACCGGGGTCTTACTCTTCCTGGGCGACCTTGCCGTCTACGCCGTCTTCCGTTTGTGTCCAGAGCTCTCCCTGCGGCTCGAGTTCCTGTTTCTCCCGCTTGCGCTCTGTCTGGCCGGACTCTTGCTCATGCCTTTGAGTGGAGAGGTGGTGGGCACCCGAATCGGCATCGTGGTCGTCAGGGTGGGCCGGGACCTGTTCGAAGTGTGCTCATGGGTCTGGGCCCTAAACCTCGTAAAGCGCGACCCCGGCAGGGGACGACCCTTGCTGTGCTTGGTAATGGCTGTCAGCTCGTTTTACTTCGGCGCCCTCATGGCCAAGGGCTTGGAGGGCATCATAGCCGCGTCCGAACTCGCCTTTGCGCGCGTCAACGTTGCCGTGGCGGCCATCCTGGCACTGTGCGTGGCATTAATCGGTACCGCATGCCATGGCGGGAACGTCGGGAGCGCAAAGGCTGACGGGCAAGACCGCGCAGACGACGACATGGGGGCCCGCCTCGCCGACTTCGACCGACGCGTCGTCGCTATGGCGCGCGAGCTGTCCCTGGACGAGCGGGAGAGCTCCGTACTTGTTGACACAATCCACGGCTTCAGCGGGGAGGCAATAGGCGGCCGCCTCGGTTATTCGCGCGATGCGGTGAAGTTCTCCCTTGCGAAGATATATGCCAAGGCAGGCGTTTCGAACAAGCAGGAGCTTGTCGAAAAAATCGAGGCATGGGAGCCCCGCGAATAGTTCCAACCGCCCTTTTTCGAGGTCACAGGTGTCAAGCTCAAACTGGTGGCCCTGTTTGGGGAACGAGACCGCCTGTATGGGTTTGTGGTTCCCGCCGCCGTTGCGTAGGTTTAATGCCAACGCGAGCAACCGTCGGAGGCTCGCGGCGACAGCGTGTCGGAACACTCGAAAGGGGAACGAAATGGAAATCACGCGCAGAGGGTTCGTTGAGGGTGTGGCATTGGGCGCGGCCGGGATCGCATCCTGTGGATGCGTTGCGGCTCCTGCCATGGCTGAGGAAGCGGTTGGCGCCAAGGCGCCTGCGGGCGAGTTCAAGGCGGGCACCTACATTGGAAGCGCCCAGGGCAACACCGGCACGGTGTACGTCGAGGTCGTCCTTTCCGAGGGTCCCACCATTGAGAGCCTGAAGATTGTGGGGAACAGCGAGACCGACCACATCATCCATGAGGTGGAGAAGGTTCTTCCCGACCGCATCGTCGCGGCCCAGAGCACGGACGTCAGCGTCGTAGCCGGAGCGACCATCTCGAGCTTCGCCGTCATCAACGCGGTCGAGGACGCCCTGGAGCAGGCAGGGGTCAATCCCTCTTCTATGGTTGCGCCCGAAAAGGAGGCCGGCGCCGATCAGACGCTCACATGCCAGGTTCTCGTGATCGGATCGGGTCCCTCCGGCCTTTTGAGCTCGGTCGCTCTCAAGAGCAGGGGCGCAGACGTGCTGCTTGTCGACCAGCTTGACATGGTCGGCGGCACAGGCCGCTTCTCGGCGGGACGCATGTTCGGGGCGATGGAGGTCTCGGAGCAGGAGCGCGTGCGCAATGCGTTCCTCGAGCAGACCACGGCTAGCCAGCGTCCTTACGATGAGAGCCTGTTCCCCAACCAGGACAAGGTCGAGCGCTACATTACCTCTGGTACGGAGATGTTCGATTTCCTCAAGGACACCTGCGGGATTGAGCTGGAGTACTATGCCCCCAAGGATGGCTGGGGCAACGAGAACACGAAGGTCCAAATCGGCGCCAACGAGCACTCCGAGGTGACCTCCACCATGGGATACCAGCTCACGGAGTCCCTCTTCGACGTATACAAGTCGATGGGCGGCGAGTCCCTGCTGGGAACGAAGGTCACTTCCCTCACCATGGGCGACGACGGCTCCGTCACGGGAGCCACCGCGGAAGCCGAGGACGGTGCCAAGATTACCATCGTGGCAGACCGGGTGATTGTCTGCACGGGCTCTGCTGGAGCAAGCATCGAGGTGCAGGCCAAGTACTGCCCGGATCGCGCCGACGGTGAGCCGCGCACCATCTGCCGCGGCGCGGACGGCTCGGGCATCGAGATGATGATCGACGCCGGCGCCCAGGTGATTCCCGATTGGGTGAACAGCACCGCGCAGTACTCCACGCACCCCGAGCTCGCCTGCACAGACGCCGGCCAGTCCAGCAGCTCGGGCTTCGCCCTGTCGAACAAAATCGCCAACAAGACCTCTCTTTTGGTTGACGCCGAGGGCTCGCGTCTGGGTGACGAGTCGAACGCCTTCGTCACGCTCCTGTTCTACAAGGCTGGAATCGTTGACTGCGCCTATGCGGTTCTCGACGTCGAGGCGGCCGTTTCGAGGGGTCTGGTGTCCGAGGTCGAGCGGGGCGTCACCAACCAGCCCGACTACTTCTTCAAGGCCGGTTCCATCGAGGAGCTTGCCGAGGCAGCCGGCATGGACCCGAGCGCTCTGGCGGCAACGGTCGAGCGCTGCAACGAGCTGTGCGACAAGGGCGAGGACGTCGACTTCGGCAAAGCGTCGGAGAACCTGCTCCCGATTGCGACGGCGCCCTTCTACATGGTGCGCGAGGTTCTGGTCAACCGCGACATCGCCGGCGGCGTGTACACCGACCTCGACCGCAAGGTCCTCGACGCGGGCGGGAGCCCCATCGGCGGCCTGTATGCGGCCGGTTTCTGCTCCTCGCGCGACCTGTACGGCAACGGCATCCCCGGTGCCGGAAGCGTCGGCATGGCCGCAGTGAGCGGATATGTCGCCGGAAACGCCATCGCCGACGAGCTTGGGCTGTAAGGTCTCGGCAAACACACGGCAAGAAGGCCGGGCTTTCTGAGGAAGCGCTGATTTATTCCGGAGAGACGACGCGGGCGGTTGCCCCCGATGCCCC
>UQBS01000061.1 GCA_900539345.1 uncultured Coriobacteriaceae bacterium
GGTCAACGGCCGCATCGCCGGCCAGAAGGCCGCAGCCGCCGAGCCCGTCGCCTAATAACAGGCGTTAGGGCTCCGAGGGCTCACATAACCCACCCCCCCGGGCGGGGCGTCGGCCTCACGGCCGGCGCCCCGTTATGTTTTCTGTTCAGGGGCCGCGACCGCTTCTCCGACACCCCTCATTAGGGTTCGGGGAGATTATTTTATGCAACGGCTATAAACAGCCCTCAGGCAAATCTGTGCAGCTAATTCCCATCAATTAACTCGCTTTTGCCGTGAAACCACCTGCAAAAACCAAAAGCAAGGGCAACCCCGTCGATAGAATCCGAAGGAACATGAGCCGGTACGGCGCTTTTAACCGTAAGATGCAAGCACGCGCGACCCCCACCTTCAGCCCACATATCCACCGCGCCAGCCCCGCCCAACGCAAAAAACGCCCCGCATGCAGGCCGTCAGGGGGTGGCCGCATGCGGGGCGCTCAAGCAGGGGGATGCCTTCTATAGCAGGGCTTTCGTGCGGGGCTTACTCCACGCCGGCGAGCTTGCGGCCGACGAGGTAGCCCTGGGTGAGGGCGCGGCCGTGGCTGTTGCCAGGGACGTTGATGGGGTAGTCGATGGCGTAGGAGTCGCCGCCGGCGTTGCCGATCGCATACAGGCCGGGGATGGGGTTGCCCGCGGCGTCGAGGCACTGCAGGTTGGTGTCGATCTTGGCACCGCCGACGACCTCGAGCAGAACCGCGCCGACCTTGGAGGCGTAGAACGGCGGCTCGTCGATGGGGTAAAGCAGCGCGGGATTCTTGCAGAAGTCCTCGTCGACGCCCTCGGCGCACAGGGCGTTGTAGCGCTCGACCGTGGCGGTCAGCTGCTCGGCAGGCACGCCGATCTTCTCGGCGAGCTCCTCAAGGGTATCGGCCTTCTCGTAGGTGTAGCCCTCGTTATCGATGAGCGACTGCGTGTAGTAGTCGATGGTGGTCTGGTAATCCGACTCGCCCTTGTAGCGGAACATATCCCAGAACATGCCGCCGCCGTAGGGGAAGGAGGCCATGAGGTCCTCGGGCCAGCTGGAGTCGAAGATGGACCAGGCGCAGTCATCTGCCGTGTTCTGCATAATCTGCAGCGAGCGGGCCTGGACCCAGGTGCCCTCATTGAAGAAGCGCTCGCCCTTCTCGTTGACGTAGAGGAAGGGGCCCTCGAGCTGGTTCGAGCCGGGGTCAGCCCAGCGCTGGGGGTGCAGCATGGGCGGGAAGGGAGCGGACTGCATGGTGCCGCCGGCCCACAGGATCATCTTGTGGCCGTCGCCGGTGTTAGCTCCGACGGGCGTGTACACGCTCGGCACAGTGAGGGCCTCGGGGCAGTAGTAGCTGCACATCTCCTCGTCGCCAGCGATGTCACCCGTGGCGATGACAACGCCCTTGGAAGCAACGATCTTCTTATAACCGTCGGCGTCGGACACGACGGCGCCCGTCACCGCGCCGGACTCGTCCTGCAGCAGGTATTCGGCCTTGGTGTTGAAGCGGAACTCAGCGCCGTTCTCGATGGCCTCGAGATGGCACACGTCAGCCGCGACGAAGGAGCCGCCAGGGATGGTGAGGTCGCTCTCGTCGGTGCCGCCCATGCAGACATAGCCGGGCTCGTCGGGAAGCAGCGGGTTGCGGCTGTAGCCGTCCCAGATGCCCATGGAGCAGTGATGCTTTTCGCCGGCCTCGCACAGCCAGTCGGCAGCCTCGCCGGAACGAGCCATGTACTGGGCGATGAGGGCCTCGTTGCAGCGGTTGCCGCAGGTCTGCATCCAGCGGAACTCAGCCGAGGGGATGTCGGTCACGGTGCCGTCCTCGAAGGAGACGGACAGCTTGGAGTTGATGGTGCCGGCACCGGCGCCGCGCTCGGAAACCTGGTCCATCTTCTCGACAACGATGACCTTCGCGCCGTTCTCAGCGGCGGCACGGGCGGCGCAGCAACCGGACAGACCAGCGCCGATGATGAGGACCTCGGTCTCGGCCGTGTCAACAATCTCGTCGTCGGCAACAGGCTCGGGAGCGGTCATGAACGCGGGCTTCTCGGAAGTAAAGCCAAAGACGGTGGCCGAGTCGATAGAAGCGTCGGCGGTCACGACGCCAGCGGCGGCCTGCTTCTCGACCTCGGCATGGGCGGTGCCGGCAACACCGGTGGCTGCAACGCCGGCAACTGCGGCGGCAGCGATTGCATTGCGGCGGGTCATCTCAAGTGCCATTGAAATCTCCTTCGCATCTCATACGATACCTGCGCCGGTTCCCCCTTGGACCCGACGACTGATTGCATAGTACGAAGGGGATGTGAAGCCAGCCCGGCATCACGGGCTTGAGGATTTGAAAACCTCGAGCCTCGGGAAACACGGACTTTAAAAATCGAAAGCAGCTGTTTCCGCTGGTGCGGAATAAGCCGAGAAAGACGCAGGATAGGCCCGCAGCGGCGTGCTCGCCGCAGCTCTCCGCCCGCTTCTTGCCCCGCAGTGGCGTGCTCGTCGCAGCTCTCCGCCCACTTCTCCCCTATGCGCCAGCTCGCACTTTGCCGTCCATACGAGGTAGAATGCGCGCATAAGGCCAGCACGGCGCCGCTTCGGCATCAAGGGGGATGCACAAGCATGGACACCAAAGCGTTCTCGTACTTCGCAGCGCTCCAACGCCAGCACAGCCTGGCGCGGGCCGCGAAAGACCTCGGGATCACTCCCCAGGGCTTGGGCGGGGCGATGCGCAGGCTCGAACAGGAACTCGGCGTGCATCTGTGGAGCGGGGCGCCGGGCACCTCTCCCCTCACCGAGCACGGAAAGCTTTTCCTCACCTATGCCGAAGGGTTCGAGCGCGACCTCGGCGAGCTGCGCCGGGGCCTCGACGCCATCACCGCGCACGCAAGCAACGTCATTCGCCTGGGCTGCTCGGTGGGCCTTCTGGGGTACCTGGGAGAAGACGTCATCGAGACCTTCAATCGCAACTCGGCAAACTGCCAGGTAGTGGCCTGCGAGGAGCTGCCCGACGTGGAATGCGCCCGCCATCTGGCCGAAGGCGACTACAACTTCGCCCTGCTCGTGAACCCGGTGTCCGAGGCATTCGAGGCAACGCCGCTCGTGGACGACTACCAGTTCTTCTGGGTCAACCGCACCGACCCCCTCGCACGCCGCGACGACATCGCCCTGTCCGACCTGAAGGGGCGCACCGTGCTCATGATGGGCGACGACTACCAAAACACCGGCCTGCTCATCCAAATGCTCGCGCAGCGGCACATCGACTGCGACATCCGTTTCACCGGCGAGATGATCCGCGTCTACGAGTACGCCCGCGCCGGCAAAGCCCTCGGCCTCACCTGCCGCAACCACATCGAGGCTACCGCAGAGTCCGAGAAGACCGTGGGCGTCCCCGTGAAGGAGCTGCCGTGGGGCTTCTCCATCTGCTGGCGCCGCGACACCGTGCCCACCGAGGCCCAGCAGTGGTTCCTCACCTACATGCGCTCCTTGCGCAGGTCGTATAGGTAGAGGAGGGGGCGGGGCGAGGGTTTCATCATTCGCTCGTCATTTGAGGCAGGGGCTGAAGGGCATGGAAATTCGCCAACTCGAATATTTTGTCGCCGTCGCGGAGATGGGCGGATTCACTCGCGCGGCTGAGGTGTGTCACGTCGTCCAGACAACGGTCAGCCACGCGGTTGCGACGCTCGAGCGCGAGCTGGGCGTGCGCCTGCTCGACCGAACCGGCCGCACGCACGGCAGCGGGGCCCGTTTTGTGGCGAACTGGAATACGCGCCTGACCGCCAGGGCAAGCGCCCCGCTCCCGGTGGCCGTGGCAACCTTTCTGTCATTCCTTTCCGAGCATCCCCTCGGCCACCCAGGTTCCCGCCGGCACCTCCGCTACTTCCCCAGCAGTCGAATCGGAATCGCGTAGATGCCGTCCTCCACCATGCGCGCGTACTCGCCGTTGCCGGTGATGACGGCCATGAACTCGGGAGCGCGCGTGCGGGAGCGGGGGTTCGAGCACAGCTTGTCACGCATGCGCCGCAGACTCGCCACGCCATCGGGCACCTTGTCCTCGCTCACCTTGAACTCAAAGGCGGCCCAGCGGCCGTCGGCGAGTTGGACAACGGCATCGGCTTCGAGGCCCGCGTCATCGCGGTAGTAGCGCACAGGGACGTCATCGAGCAGATCGAGGACCCGGGCATAGACCGAAAGGTCCCGGATGACGAGGTTCTCGAAAACGAGGCCGAAGGTCCGCCAATCATCGAGCAAGGCTGTGGGTGACATGCCGAGCAGGGCACATGCCAGACTCGGGTCGGCCAGGTAGCGTTTGGGCTTGACGGTGAATCGCTTCTTGTCGCGCGCCGGCGGCGCCCACCCGGGAACCTCCTCGACAATGTAGAGTCCCCTGAGAGCAGCGATGTAGGCGCGGACCTTCTCCTCGTCGATGACGGCAGTGGGGTCCTCCTCGGCACCGAACATGTCGGAGATAATCGTCTTGTAGGTGGTTGACTGCCCCAGATTGCGAGCCAAAGAAGACGCCAAGCGACGCGCGAGATCAGGCTCCAGCCCGAGGGCCGGCACACTCACCCCGAATGTCGTGGTGAGGTAATCGCGGGCAATGAGCTGGGCGGATGCGACGTCGAGGTCCAGCGCCTCGGGCCATCCGCCCCTGCAGGCCGCCTCCACCAGACCCATGGTGTCCTTCGCGCAGGCCGCCGGCGTGAACCTTCCTTCGAAGAGACCGGCCAAACTTACCGCGCCCGTAGACTCGCCCGACTCAGACAGACTCATGGGATGCATACGAATGCGGCCGATGCGACCCGCCCCGCTGTGCACCGGTCCCTCTTCCCCCTTTCGCATCGCAGGGGTGGACGAGCCCGTCAGAATGAATGCCCCACGCACGCCGCGCGCCCGGTCTACCTCATGCCTTGCAGCGTCCCAAATCTGAGGGACGCGCTGCCACTCGTCCACAACGTGGGGACGCGCGCCCAGGAGCATCATCGATGGGTCTGCCCTTGCCAAGCCAAGGCTCTCGTCAACATAGGACACCGAGGCCCCGTGCTCGAGTGCCGTCCACGTCTTGCCGCACCACTTGGTGCCTGCGATTTCGACCGCACCGAACACTTTGAGGTACCGCTCGACCTGCTCGTCGACCACGCGCGGCATGTATCCTACAGGCTTCTCGAATTCATCGGCCATCCTGTGCTCCCTCCCTCGTTTTGTGAGAGAGTCTACTGCATTCGGATTTTCCTGTCATTTAAATTCGGATTTTCCTAAACATTGAGTTCGGATTTTCCTTATCTCTAGATTCGGATTTTCCTGAGCACCCGACCATCAAGGGCTCGGAGCCCGATAAGAGAACCAGTATCCTTTATAAACACGAGGTCAGCTCAAGAGTCCCCAGCGATACTGGCCGTTCCTTTCAGAATGCCTGCGAGGTGGCAAGCAATATATGCCGACATCCCCCGCCAAGAGAATTCGAGGGGCTGCGAGCTAATGGGTCACTTTCACTTGCGACGACGAAAGGCTTCGTCAGACGAACAACAACCCCGCCTGGCACAAGCCCGTCCAATCGTGCGAGCCACAGGTTGACAAATCCAACGGCATGGCAGCCTTTTCCCTCGAAAAACGTTGCATACCTCAACCCATAGCTCGCAAACCAGGCTCAGATGCCCCTTTGCCACAAGCCAAGCGATATAAGCGCAAATTGCATTGATCTGTTAACGCCGCCAATATGTCTAAGCATACATTGACACCGGTTTTGCCGAGACAGCTCTCAGATCTATGCTTACGGCGGGGGCAACACGTACAGCGGCTCGTCGAGCTGGAGCCGTTCGTGCGCACTTGAGGGGCAGCCCCAATCCCGGCCATGTGCATGCCCGCCATCGCCTTCGGCGACGAGCTGCAAATGTGGGCCTACCTCTCCGGCAAGACCGCCGGTGAGAAGACCAAGGAGTACCTCGAGACGCTGTAGGCCGAGACCGGGAACCTTTCGCCCCCCCCTTCACCGACGGGCCCTGCTGCCGCGCGCACGCTCAGCAATCGGAGAACAGCGACCTGGGATTCATCCGCTGGTGCTCTATCGAGAACACGCTTACGGTCTTAGCCTGCTCGTCCACTGCGTAATACAGCGTGAAGGAAGTCCCAGGAACCGTGATGTAGCGGCATTCCATCGGCGGACGCGCCGCCTCATAGTATGGGTCATACACCGCTCCGGCCTCTGGGAACGACGCGAGAATCGTACGGTACGAATCGACGCGATCATAGGCTTTGCGTGTCTGGATCTCGGTGCGCATGAACTCAAGCACGCTCTTGGCATAGCGAACCTTGTAGTCCGCCCCCATCGCTACAGCCAGCCTTTTTCTGCCCGAATCAAACGATCGGCCTCATCTGCGTCGATGAAATCGCCCTCGGAGAATTCCTCGATTCCGCGCATAATGCCGCAATACGTGCGCATCTCCTGCTCGCGCAGCTCATTGCGAAAGTCCATCGCCTCGTCAAACGCGGCGGCATCCATAACGACGACGCACGCCGAACCATTGCGCGTGAGATATATGGGCTCCTTCGTCTCGGCGAGAGAGTCGATGATGCTTGCCTGGTTGCGGGTGAAATCCGAAAGCGGCCTGATGGCGGGCATTTCGTCCTCCTTACATAGACAGTAAGTTTGCAGCAAATATACTGCACTAATATTGCGGAGGTCAACAAGCCCGATGCCGAAATGCACAGCCCCGGCCGTGTCCTAAAACCTTACCGCAGCGCCCACTTCCACGCAGGCACGATGGCCACCCAGGCACCCCGTCTCCCGCCCATCATCCGCTCGGCTATACTCACAGAAACATGTCCTGTTTATACGAACATGCGCCATCGGCAAAATGGGGGTGTCGGGTGGATCTCAAAATAGGGGTTGTTTCCAAACTGTCTGGTTTCTCTCCGAGCGGCATACGCTACTTCGAAGAGCGCGGCATCGTTTCGCCCTCGCACGGACGAGACGGCACATACCGCTCGTTCGATCTGCCCGACGTCGCACGCCTCCTGGAATGCCGCAACTACCGCGAGTGCGGCTGCGGCACAGCCGAAATTGCAGCCCTGCTGTCCCATGGGTCCCTTTGCGACGTCGATGCCGCGCTCCGCGATTGCGAGACTCGTCTCCGCCGCCAAATCGAGGCCGCGCAGCGACTCGAGGCGTTCCTATCGCACCGCAGGCAATTGGTCAACCTGGCATCCCATTATGTTCCAGGACGAATCGAGACACTGCACTCCCCCGCCACCTATTGGGTTCCCCTCTGGATGCCGGGAGAACGCGATGAGGTCGAGGCCCGCATTCCATCGGAGGAAGAAGGCTTTCCCATTCCCTACGCAGACTCAAGCTTGCTGTTCCCCGTCGAACAGCTTGACGCTGGAATCAAGTGCGAACCCGCCGTTGGATACGCCGTACACCGACAGTATGTCGATGCTCCGCCGTCCCTTACATCCTCGTTCTTCCTGCATCCACGCAAATGCGCCCACTCGATAATCCGCGTACGCCGAGACTTCACGCCCTTCGAAGACGACCTGGCGGCACTGGCATCTATCATGCGCGAAAAAGGGCTGGTTCCGGAGGAGTCCGCCTTCACCCATCGCGTTTGCACGCTCTACGACTCATCAGACGAACTGCGCTTCGACGAAATATGGGTGCCGGTGAAATAGCGTATCTGAAAAGCGGCAAACTCTACTGCCGCAGTCGAGTTTAGGAACATCCAGCGACCCCTGTGGCCTCAAACCACCTGCTCACCTTCCCCTGCGTCCCCTCTTGACCCTACAGCGACAGCATGCCCTAGCATTTCCCCGGCTCGCAACGATAGCGAGGCCACACAAGTAGAAGGGGAACAAAGATGGCACTCGAGGGAATCAGCAGGCGCACCTTCGTTGAGGGGGCGACGGTGGCGGCCGCGCTTGCAGGCACGATGGCATCAGTCCAGGCTCCCGACCAGGCCCTTGCGGAAGAGGCCACCGAGACATTGGCCTGCGACGTCGCCGTAGTCGGCCTCGGTGCCGCCGGCCTGATGGCAGCACTTGCTGCCGCCGACGAGGGCGCACAGGTCATCGCGATTGACTCGGCCGACGATTTCGAGGGAACCACGAACACCCACACCACGGGCGCATGGATGATCGAGAGCGAAGAGCAGCTCAAGTACGACCATTACCTCACCCAGCAGCAGGCCTTCGAGTGGGTAGAGCCCGGGACTCACTACCAGTGCAACGGCAAGGTCCTGCGCAACATCATCCGCTCGAGCGCCCAGGCGGCGAATTACCTCATCGACGGCGGCGTACAGTTCCTGTATGCGTTCGCCGGCACCACCGAAGAGGACACCATGCTCAACCGAGGCGGCCACGTTTACCTGGAGGAGGGCACGCCGCGCGCCGACAACTTCCGCGCCATGTGCGCCGACCGCGAGACGCTCACGACGATGTTCGGCTACAAGGGCACCGAGCTCGTTCAGGACGATGAGGGCGCCGTATGCGGCGTTGTTGCCGAGGGACCCGACGGCACCGTGCGCATCGAGGCGAAGTCCGTCGCGGTCGCAACGGGCGGCTTCCTCGCAAACCCCGACATGGTCAAAGAGCACTTTGCCGGCGCGGTCCTCGTCAACCAGGGCTTTGGCCACAACGACGGCACGGGCATCAAGATGTGCCAGGCAGCCGGCGCCCAGATCGGCAAGAACTTCTCAGTGTCGTGCAACGAGATGGGTGCCGCCAACCTGAAGGCCTCCCCTGCCTACTCCTGGGCCCCCGGCCGCGGCACGAATCCTTGCTTCTACCTGCCCCTTTTTGGCAATGTTCTCGTTGACAAGCGCGGCGAGCGTTTCATGAATGAGCAGCAGATGGCCGAACAGACCATGTACAGCGGCGAGCCGATGCTGCGCGACTCGTACTACTACACCGTCGTCGACCAGGCCTATGTGGACACCGTCAAGTCCAACCCCGTCTTCGACTTCCTCACCGAGGGAACCAAGGCAAACATGGGTGGCGCCCTTCTCATGGGCTTCGAGGGCGTGACCCTGTCCGACTTCGACGCCAACATCGAAGAGGCTATCGAGCAGGGCTGGGCAGCCAAGGCCGACAGCATTGAGGAGCTCGCCGAGGCCTTCGGCCTTACAAACCTGCCTGCTACCATCGAGGCATACAACGAGGCATGCGCTGCCGGCCAGGATGACGAGTTCTTCCTGCCTGCCGACTACATGCACGCCATCGAGGAGGGACCGTTCTACGTCTTCGAGTACAACCCCGGAGCATGGGTCACGCTCGGCGGCATCAAGACGGACGGCTTCTGCCGTGCAGTAGACAGCAACAACGACGTCGTTGCCGGCCTGTACGTCGCAGGCGTTGACGGAGACTTCTGGAGCACCCCCTACTACCAGGGCGGTTCCTGCAATGGCTTCGCCCTGGCCTCTGGCGTCCTCGCAGGCAGCACCGCCGCAAAGGACCTTGTGGCATAGGGCGACGCGACCGAGGCTGCCCTTTGGGGCGCCCCCAAGGGCCGTATCGAGGGCGCGCGCCGGAGACTTCGGCCGACGGTCGCGCGCAACACGAGGTTCATGGGCGTCGTGACGCAGCCGCCCGTCCCGGCGCCCAACGGGCCGAACGAGAGGGCGATCGGGTTGCGCCCTCCCCCGAGCATGGGGTGGCCGGCAGAGGGGAAGGCGGCCCCTTCCCCTCTGCCGCCATGCCCAGGTAGCAAAGGGCGGGCACTGTGCGGACGGTCGGCCCGAAGCCACGCATCGCACGGTCGCCGGCGAAGCGTCCCGCACAGACCATCGCGTCGGGCGATGCCCCGCCCCGCACCTCACTCGGGCATTTCGTCGAAAAGCGCCAGCATCTCCTCCCGGCAATGCGCGCCGGTCTTCTCGTAGATGTGCCTCACGTGGGTGTTGACGGTCGCCCGTGAGACGACAAGCCTGCCCGCCATGGCGGGGGCGTCAAGCCCTTCCATCATGAGGCAGGCGACCTCGGACTCCCGGTTTGTCAGACCGTATCGGTCGAAGTCGTCCGCATGCCGGAGTAAAAGCCCCGCGTCGGCAGGTGCCGGCCCGACCAACTGCGCGCCCATGCTTATCAGGCGGGCCTCGTGCGCGGGTATTGCCAAGACGAACCCACAACCCATGACCGCAGCGCCGACCAGCATGACCGTTGCAAGCTCGAATTTCCCGAACACAAGTGAGGACACAATCACGCCCACGCATGCACCCGCATACTGCAGCGAACGCAGGCGCGAGGCAGTCGTCTCCCCCGAGGCGCCGGCAAACCTCATGAACGAGGCGGTCGTAACCCAGGCAATCTGGTCGATGAAGAACGCGGGCCCCGCGGCAAGGAGCGCGGCAGCCACAAAAAGCCCTCCGTGCGTCGGAGCGGTCGCAAAGACGGCAAGAACGGAGGAGGCGAAAACGCATGGCAGGGACAGCCTGAACAGAAACGTCATGGACAGGGTCTTGGTCTTAAAGCATGAAACCGCCATGAGCCCGACCACGCACATAGACAGGAAGCCGGCGCAGGCGGCGACGCGGTGACCCGGAATGTCAGCCGCGGCCAACCCCCTGCCGCACGCGGCAAGGACAAGAACGGCGAACGCGGTGGCGCATCCCATTACCAAACCCGCACGCGTGGCCCCACCGGGGGTCACGGCGCCCAACACCTCGACGTGCGCGGCCCGTTTCGATGCGAGCGCATGGTTCGGCACAGCCCCGATTGTTCCGAGCACAAGCGCGGCGGGAGGGAAGGCCGCAAACAACAGCCCGAGATAGAAACAGTCGCATAGGGACGCGGGCAACAGCAGAAGCGCACTGACCGACGTCGACAGCAACACGACGATGGAACGCCAGGCAGAGTCGAGCCGAGAGAGAAAGCGAGCATTTGAAAGCTGCGCGCACGCCGTCCCGTACCCCAACATCACCGCCCCGGCTAAGCTCACCTCGAAATAAAAGCCGGAGAAAATAGGCCGAGCGGTCACCAGCAGAACCATCCCGGCCGAAAAGACCGCCGCACTGGAAGGACGCAGCTCGAGGCGCCCGACACCCCGCCTCGACAGGAGCTCGTTGGACGCCATCGCAACCGACAATGCGGCAAAGAAGGCGGCCGTGAGCCGAGGGCTCCCCCAGACGGCTTCCCCAAGTCCCAGGCCAACAGGGCCCAGGAGCAACGCCGTGAGCATGGCCGCCTGGCAGAGCCCCATCGCAAGCATGTGCGGCACAACCCATCGAGCGGATCGAGGAGCCGGGCACCCGCTCTGGGTCTTTTCGTCAGCAGCATGACCGCACGCAACCATCGCGTCCCCAATCCGCCATTTCGCAACAAAGAGCGCACATCGCACCGGGCGAAATGCGCATCATCAAGCCTTGATGATTATAGCCCTGACGCTAGTTCTCCAAATCTCATCAGGCCTCCGAAACCCCAAACGGCTAGTCTGTAAAAATAGGGTTCGCCGATGCCATTCGCGGCGGCCTCACCTTTCCAGCCCGTCAACGAGAGTAAGGGGATTCCGTATGAGCACGCTCACCAGGCGCAACTTTGTCGCAGGGGCTGCGGCCGCCTCCGTCGCCGGCATGGCCGGCACCGCTTTTGCCGACGAGGCCGGAGGGGCCCGGATGACCCAGTCCGACGCGGGCTGGCTCGAGGACGAGCCCGAGATCACCGACGTCGTCGATACGGTCGAAGTCGAGGCCCTCGTCATCGGCGCGGGTACCGGCGGACTCGAAGTCGGCGCCTCGTTGGCCGAAAAAGGGATTAAGACCCTGATTATCGAGCAGAACGACGACGTCTCCACCCTTAGGAACGATTGGGGTGCCATCGGGTCGAAGTACCAGCTCGCCGAAGGCACCGAGGTTGACGAGCGCGCCGTCATGAACTACCACGTGATGCAGAACTCGGGCCGTTTCGACCAGAGGCTGCCCAAGATCTGGGCCCGCGAGTCAGCGGAGGCAATCGACTGGATCGGGGGTGTCCTCGAGAGCTACGGCGCCGTCATGCTGCACGAGGGCGGATACCAGGCGGAGTTCGGCCCCGTGAGTATCCCCAAGTTCGCCACCGGCCACAGCGCCCATTTCGACCTGAGCGAATACGACGACGGCAAGGCCATCATGAAGCAGTACATCTTGGACTGCGGGGGCGAGTTCCGCTTCGGGACGAAGTTCGTTAAATTCGAGCACGAGGGTAAGCGGGTCACAGCCGCCATTGCCCAGGACGTCGAGACCGGCGAGCACATCCGTTTCGTGGGCACCAAGGGAATCGTCCTGGCGACCGGCGGCTATCAGAACAACGACGAGATGATGGCGGCCCTGCAGCCCGAGACCGTGGGACTCTATGGCATCCAGATTGGGTCGACGGTATACGGCGACGGCATCAAGGCCTGCCTGTGGATGGGCGCCGAGATGGACGACGCCCACAGCACCATGCTGTTCGACCGCATGGGGCTGCTCCCCGGCGAAAACGCCTCCAACTTCACCAATCTGACGTTCTTCCACCTGGGCTCGCAGCCCTGGCTCAAGGTAAACACAAGAGGCGAGCGCTTCTTCAACGAAAGCGGCCTGTACGACTACGCCCCGCACGCCTGCTCGATGCAGCCCGAAAAGCTGTGCATATGCGTCATGGACGCCAACTACTACCAGAACATCACCCAGTTCGAGACCATGGGTTGCTCGCGCAGCTACCCGTTCCCCAACGGGGCCCCCAACGACGGCATGTACCTCTTTGAGGAGGACGATTTCGAAAAGAACGTCGACGGCATGATTGCCGACGCCGTAGAAGGCGGATTCATGCAGAAGGCCGACACCCTCGAGGAGCTCGGCGAGAAGATGGGGCTGCCCGTAGACACCTTCGTCGCCACCGTCGAGCGGTACAACGAACTTGCGGAGAAGGGCGACGATGAGGACTTCTACAAAGAGGCCTACCGCATGATCCCCTTGACGACGCCGCCCTTCTACGCCATTCGCAACACCTCATTTGCGCTTTCGACCCTAGACGGCGTCCGCATCGACACCCACAGTCGCGCCATCGACGCCGACGGGGAGCCCTTTGAGGGCCTCTACGTCATCGGCGACTGCTCGGGCTCGTATTTCGCGCACAGCTACCCCAACCTGTGCACCGGCTACGCCCACGGCCGCACGTGTACGTTCGCTCGACGCGTGGCTCGCGAGATGAACGGCGAGGAGGTCGTCGACTACACTGTCATGCAGGCCAGGTAGCCTTCCGCGGAGACGGACGCCCACGCGACTGCGTCCGCCGCACCTTTGGCGTTCTGGGGCGGATGGCCCGGGGCGACTCAGTGAAATTCAGGCGCCGGTCAAGCGGATCGGCGGTGCGGGCCGCTCGTGTGATTATCTCAAGGCGGGCATCTCTCGCCGACCGAGCGGCCCACAGTCCAGCGGCATACCCCAGCGTCGCGCCTGGCTCTTAGGTCAGCAGACAAGAGCGCCCCCATTCCTCCGCTCCGAGAAATGGGGGCGCTGCGCTTTGTGCCCAAGAAAGTGGGCGGGCCCTCACTTACGAGAGGTCATTTACCACCGTGGTACCCACAAAGTTGAGCCTATGGCACACCGCTCGGGCCTCCTCGTCGTCGAAGCCGTCGATGGGCCTGCCCTTCGGGAAGCACTCGCGCGGCAGGCCGTTGGCGTTCTCGTTGGCGCTGCGCTTCCCCCTGCGGCGAAGCCCGCGCGCCGCCTTCCGCCGCCCCACCCCCGGTCTGCCCGGGAGGCCACCGCCCTTCGAGGAGCCTCCCCTTGACCGGGCAGAGCGGGGACGGCGAGTCGAGCAGCCTGGGCCTGCGGCGCGGCTCCCGCCGCCCCTCGCAGCGTCGCCGGGCCGTCGATGCCCTGTAGTAGTAGCCCGGGAGTCCGGCCCTGCGCATGCTGCGGGACAGCCCCCTCGAGGCGGCCGGCTTGTCCCCTCCCGTGCGTCCGGCGATCTCCAAGGCGGGTCTCCCCTCGCGCCGGGGGACCGTGATGCCCTCGCGCCCGGCCAGGGCAAGGTGGGCGTGGCGGCACACGTTGCGCCTCCGGTGTCCATGATGTCGTGGCAAACGCCATTCTGCCGAGGCGCCGTGCGCCGCTTGTCGTTTAAGGCTGTTGCATTTGCAATGAAGATTCAAGCACAGTTTCGCGCTCGCCGCTTGCAAAACCTCTTTGCCGGTGTTGACCGACGCCTTTTGCTGCTCATTGTAACGTTTTGCCTGGTATTCGGCCTGATGTATTTCAGAGAAGTCCTCACGCCCGACTCGACGGGCGCCAACCTCGCGACCAACGTCGTAAGCGTACGCGCGCTCACCGCACTCGCCTTTTTTGTTGCCGCACTCACCGTGTTCAAGGACCGCATCAAAACGTTCTTTAAAACATGCCTGTATGTGTTGGTTGCCGGGCTGGCACTCATGGTGCTCAGCCTGTTCATGCCCGATTTGAGCCCCACCAGCGGCACGCTCGTCGCCATGGGGTATTGCGGGTTCGACATCATGGTGTGGACCATGGTCGCCTTTCACGGCTACGTGTCGCCCAACTCGCCGCAAAAGACCATCGTGGTCGCCATGCTTACCGAACAGCTCGGCATCCTGCTCGGGGCCGTGGCGGGCCTGGTGCTCGCCGTCCTACAGCTCGACGTGTCGACCGCCGCCATCGTCATGACCGCGCTCAACCTGCTCGTCATCGCCGTGCTGGTTGCTTACACCGAGTATGGCTCACAGATGTGGTCGCTGCTGGTCAAAACCTCGCTCGCGGCCGACCAGGCACCCGGGACGGCCAACGGGCTCGACGACTTCGCCGCTCGCTTCAAACTCACCGAACGCGAAAGCGACGTACTCGCGCCCTTCGTGCAAGGGCGCAGCATGGGGCTTATCGCCGAGAAGATGTTTATCAGCGAGAACACCGTCAAAACGCACGTCCGCCACATCTACTCAAAGTGTGGCGTGCGCGGCAAGCAAGAGCTGCTTGACCTGGTGGAAGAGCACCGGGGGCGCGGATAGTCGAGTCAGCCCAATCGAAACCTACACCCGATGCCTCTCTCGATCGTGCATAAGACTGATAAGTTCCTGCTTCGAGTGGACGTCGAGTTTTTCGTAGATGCGCCGCAGATGAGAACGTGCGGTATTGAACGATATGGTCAGCTCGTCTGCAATATAGCGCGCGCTTCTACCTTCGGCAGCGAGCCGCAACACCTCTTGTTCGCGCGGTGAGAGCCCAAGGGCGATTCCCGCCTCAGCAGCCGGTTCCTTACTGGTGTCCAATTCCGCCGATGCGTCCCGCCCGCTCCCCGTCTCACCGCGCAGCTCAGCCCGAAGCGAGTCACCCCGCACCGCGACCTGAATGCCAGACGTTTGGGCAATTGAAACCGCAAGGTACGCGATGACGAGCGGAACGACCAGGTACATGCTCGGACCATCAGGCATAACCGCTATGTGCGCGGCGATTTGCCCAACGCACCACGCTTCCCACATCAAGCCAATTCCAATACCGCGGACGGCAAACAACGACGTCCGCATGCCATAAATCAGAACACCAATCAACAAAACCCATATGGACGCCTCCCATAAGAAGTTGCTCGAATCACCCGGTATGGGAACAATGCCCGAAGCGCAGCCAATCAAAAACGGCGGCAGCAACGCGGTGGCGCTTCGAACCACACGGCGCCATCGTGGCTGGCATCGAGATCGGCCGTCTATGTTTACAAGATGGCGGCAAAGCAGCCCGATGGTCAGTGCCCCAACCGCCTCAAGCACTACCATAAAGGTGAACGGCATTCTTTCAGAGAAAGAAACCATGCCGGCGGTATCCCCCAAGATACCAGCAGCGACCGCGAAAACGGTCACCACAATCCCCAACAACGCAAACGCACGCCAGCGGTTCGGTTCGTTGGCAAGCGAGACATAATCGGGGGCATACGCCATAAGCAGCGTCATCATGCCAATGAGCGGTACAGCAACAAGCCAGCCACTTGCAACGGGCAAAGATAAGAACTGCAGAAGACGATACACAAGATAAAATCCAACCGCCCAGTACAACGCGGCAGGAATCTGAAAAGCCGACCGCCCGTAATCCTGAACAGACGGACTCGATGCCCAAAGCCCCGTTGAGACCGAGCACGCAACCGCGGTGCAAAACGCGCAAGCAACAAGCGAGGCCAGGCCAACGGCATCGAGCACCGCAAGCCCGGCAAACAGTACGGCAAGAGCCGCAATAAACGGCAGGCAAGGTTCAACGTGCACTTCTAAGACGGCTCGTAGCGGGGCGCAAAAAGCAACAGCGGCCCGCATTGCAATCAACACCACAAACAGAGCCAAAAAGAACAGCTTCACTTCGCTGGAATCGCGGGAAAAACCAGCGAATGTCATAATGTTGATAATTGGGACAGAAACAAAGTAATAGAAGGCACCAAAACCTATGTCTTCAGGACGAACGCGCCTGGCATCCACCATGAACAGACTCCTTTACATGATGTAAACCAACAGCGACCGCGTGCAGCCGCAACAAAGGGTAGCAGAAAATGATAAACGTGCCAGCGTTTCCTGTCTATGGTACAAAGTGAACTAAAGGCGTCAGCGCACCGCCCAATCCCACATCTACCCATTTTGAACGCTGCGGCGCATTCCTCGTGCACGTTACCCTGCATTCCAGACGGCGGCAAAATCCCGCCCGTCTCGCAGGCAAAACACAGGCACCAGAGAGGATGGCGGCACATGGGACATTCGAATATCGGACGTCGAGAGTTTGTTAAAGGCGCATCGCTGGCATCAATCGCAGCGCTAAGTGCCGGGGCCGTGCGCCCCTCCAGCGCAGCGGCCAGTGAGGCAGCGGCGTCGGGGTACACCGATGGAACCTACACGGCAATCGGCACTGGCATGGGCGGAGACGTACCCGTAACGGTCGTCATTGCAAATGGCGCGATTGCCTCAGTAGAAATCGGTCCCAACTCCGAAACGGATGGCATCGGCTCGAACGCCGTCAAACAGCTCCCAGCACAAATCGTTGCCGCAAATGGCATCGAGAACGTCAGTGCGGTATCAGGCGCCTCGATTACGTCCAAGGCGATCTTCTCCGCAGTACAGGATTGCCTCTCTCAGGCTTCCGGCCAATCAGCCAGCGCGAACACCCCGGCAGACAACGTGATTCTTAACGAGGACATCTATTCCAACGCAAAGTGGAGCTTTGAGATTGCCCCCGACCCCATCCCCGAAGACAAGATTACCGAGACGGTGACGGCTGATTACATCGTCATCGGCGCGGGCACATCAGGCTTGGTCACCGCCATGGCGGCAGCCGAAGAGGGCGTCGATGTCTGTGTGATTGCCAGCAGCGCCACCCCGGTCTCGCGCGGTGGGTCAAACGCAGCCTTCAACTCCAGATTGCAGAAGGAGCTTGGAAGGGAATTTCCCCTCGAACAAGCCAAACCTTATGGCTCTTCGCCAGTTTGTGTGGGTGATATTTAGATAGATTCCCAGATGACACGGG
>UQBS01000062.1 GCA_900539345.1 uncultured Coriobacteriaceae bacterium
TACAGCTCGGTGTCGTAGTCGTACTCGGGGTTCTTGGGGTTGTTGAAGCAGGTCATGTACATGTTGCCGTCGACAGACTCGCCGCCCATGCCGCCCGAAGGCACCTGGTCACCGGGGACGCCAGACTCAGTGGGGGTCTGGTTGGGGTCCAGGAAGATGATGTCGGGGTTGGCCGAGACATGCCAGTCGAAGGCCTCGCCAGAGTGGTTGATCCAGTAGTTCCAGATGCGCGCGTCGGGACGCCAGCCGTTGGCCTGCATCTCGGCGTTGAGCATGCCGATCTTGTCCTCGGGGGTAAAGACGACGCCACCCTTCTGGGCCCAGCTGGAGTTGATGTTGCCGAACTGAGCGGCGCGGCAGTTGTAGTTCTCGGACTGCTCGACGCAGATGACGTTCGCACCCTCCTCGATGGCTGCACGGGCAGCGCACAGGCCGGCCACGCCCAGGCCGACAACGAGCACGTCGCAGTCAAGCTCTTCATCTGCCGCCTCGGGAGCCGCCGGGGCCACAAGCCAGCCAGGAATCCACAGGCCGTTCTCGTCCCAATAGCCGGGGTTTCCGGTGTCGTTGACGGCGAGGTGGGTGTTACCCGTCGTGCTCTCGTCGGTAGTCGCGGTGCCCGTGGCCCCGCCACCGGGCATGGCACCAGGTGCGGCCTGGGCGGTGCTGGCGAGGCTGGCAGCACCGGCAACGGCGGCGACGGCAGCTGCGCCGACACCGAAGAACGAACGACGAGACATCTCAGAGCTCATAGTGATCCTCCTTGTATGGAGCGAGTAAGCCCACCGACGGTCATGCCCATCCGGGCTCCCTTGCGCCGTCGGCTGGAGCCCATCTTAGGTCTCATTTCGTTAAAAGGGGTTCACCCGAATGTGGCGAAAAATGTTTTCGACGAATTGTTTGACACTGTTTGGGAAGGTAAATGCTTGGTTTCGATAAAATAGATAAGTTTTGCTCGCTACCGACGCCCTGAGCCGGACGCCATCTCGCCCTCGCTCCACGCGCCGCTTCACCGCCCGCACCCCCGCCCGCCTCGCCTGGCAAAAATCCCGTACGTTTGCGTTTTAATACTGCCAGGATAGATAACCCGAAAAGTCACTCATCATCTACCAGGCAAAACGATATACCGCATTGCAACCCTACTCACCAGCCCCACATTAAAACGCAAACATACGCCCATTTCTGCACCGCGCGCCTCGTACCGCTCGCCCCTTATGGGTAATACAAATTCAAAAAAGATAATATTGAGCGCACCAACCGCCGCCAATGCGTGTATGATGCTACCCGTAACACGATTCTAAAAGTTTGTATCACTCACTCGAGAGGATAGCGAACATGGCAGCATGGAACGGCAGCAAGGAGCAGGCAGGCGTCACCCGTAGGCAGCTTGTCGCAGGCGGTCTGGCCGCAGGCGCAGCCGCACTCATGGCAGGCAACGGCCTCGCGGCACCCCGCCCGGCTCAGGCCGACGGCGACGCCCCCTCCCAGGTCATCCTTACCATGACTACGGGCTCCGAGCCTGCTGCCGGCTTTGACCCGCTCGTGAGCTGGGGCTGCGGCGAGCACGTGCATGAGCCGCTCATCCAGTCGACGCTCATCACCACCGACCTCAACCTCGAGTTCCAAAACGACCTCGCCACCTCCTATGAGTGCTCCGAGGACGGCCTGACCTGGACGTTCACCATCCGCGACGACGTCAAGTTCACCGACGGCGAGCCCCTCACCGCCCGCGACGTCGCCTTCACCGTCAACGGCATCATCAACAGCGCCGCCGCCGAGGCCGACCTCTCCATGGTCGACGAGGCCGTCGTCATCGACGATACCACCGTTGAGCTGCACCTCAACAAGCCGTTCAACGCCCTGCTCTACACGCTTGCCGTCATGGGCATCGTTCCCGAGCACGCCTACGGCCCCGACTACGGCGCGAACCCCATCGGCAGCGGCCGTTACATGCTCGAGCAGTGGGACAAGGGCCAGCAGGTCATTCTCAAGGCCAACCCCGACTACTACGGCGAACCCGTGAAGATGCAGCGCGTCGTGGTTGTCTTCATGGAGGAGGACGCCTCCATCGCCGCCGCGCAGGCCGGCCAGGTCGACGTCGCCTACACCTCCGCCACCTACTACGACGTCGTCCCCGCAGGCTATGAGCTGCTTGCCTGCGCTTCCGTCGACTCCCGCGGCGTGTCGCTGCCCTGCGTCCCCGCAGGCACCACCAAGTCCAACGACGGCGTCGACTACGCCCAGGGCAACGACGTCACCTGCGACGTTGCCGTGCGCCGCGCGCTCAACTACGCCACCGACCGCAACCGCCTCATCTCCAACGTCCTCAACGGCTACGGCACCCCCGCCTTCTCCGTGGGCGACGGCCTGCCCTGGTCGAGCGAAGATATGGTTTGCGAGACTGACGCTGAGTTGGCCCGTCAGCTCCTCGAGGACGCCGGCTGGGTCGATTCGGGCGACGGCATCCGCGCCAAGGACGGCGTGCGCTGCTCCTTCGACCTGTACTACTCCGCCGGCGACTCGGCCCGCCAGGGCATCGCCATGGAGTGGGCCAACCAGATGCGCGAGATTGGCGTTGAGGTCAACCCCAAGGGCGGCAGCTGGGACGAGATTTACCTGCATCAGTACGAGACTCCCGTTGAGTGGGGTTGGGGTTCCAACGCCCCCATCGAGATGTACGAGCTCAACTACTCCAGCGGCTGGGGCAACTTCTCCAGCTACGAGAACGCCACGGTGGACGCTTATCTCGATGAGGCACTGGCCCAGACCCACATCGAGGACTCCTACGACCTGTGGAAGAAGGCCCAGTGGGACGGCGAGCAGGGCGTGGCTCCCCAGGGTGCCGCTACCTGGGTGTGGTTCACCAACATCGACCACCTCTACTACGTGCGCGACGGCCTGCAGGTTGCCGAGCAGAAGCCGCACCCCCACGGCCATGGCTGGTCGCTCGCCAACAACGTCGACCAGTGGAGCTGGAACTAACCCCTATATATAAGCTGTGTTCTCCCGCTTCTCCCCGGCGCCATCTCCCTCTCCCTACTACTTGAGATGCCGAGGATGAAGCCCTCTCCCACTCGCCCCCGCGTCCGATTCGGCACGGGGGCGTAGCCGTCTCATACCAACGCGCAGTTAGGCACGATATGCCACGTTTTATCTTACGCAATGCAGCCAAGGTGGTCTTGCTGCTCTTTGCTGTGAGCCTTGTCACGTTTGCCCTGGTCAGCACCTCGCCCATCGACCCCGTGCAGGCAAATGTGGGCCAGGCGACCTATATCAGCATGAGCGCTGAGAAGCGCGCGCAGCTCGCCGAGTACTGGGGAGTGGGCCTTCCCTTCTGGCAGCGCTACGGCGAATGGCTCTCGGCGGCGCTTCAGGGCGACATGGGCATTTCCCTTCGCTACAACGCCCCTGTCGTCGACGTCATTGCCCAAAAGGCGGGCAACTCCCTTGCCCTCATGACCTGCGCTTGGCTTTTGTCGGGCATCATCGGAGGGGCCCTGGGCATCGCGGCGGGCGCCAAGCGCGGCAGCACGCTCGACCGCTGCGTGAAGGCTTATTGCCTCGTGCTCGCCTCCACCCCCACGTTCTGGCTGGCACTCGTGATGCTCATCGTGTTCAGCGTGCAGCTCGGCTGGTTTCCCTTGGGCTTTTCGGTGCCCATCGGCATCGCCGCGTCTGAGGTGAGCTTCGCCGACACGCTGCATCACATGGTGTTGCCCGCGCTCACCTTGTCGGTTCTGGGCGTGGCCAACATCGCCCTGCATACCCGCGAAAAAACGATCGACGTGCTTGAGAGCGACTACATCCGCTTCGCACGCGCCCGCGGCCTCAGCACGTGGTCTGCGCTGCGCCGCCATGGTCTGCGCAACCTCTCGCTTCCGGCCATCACGCTGCAGTTTGCCTCCATCTCAGAGATTTTTGGCGGATCGGTCCTCGTTGAACAGGTCTTTTCCTATCCGGGCCTGGGGCAGGCGGCCGTAACCGCAGGTCTGGGCGGCGACGCTGCGCTGCTCGCAGGCATCGCGGTGTTCTCGGCGGCCATCGTGTTCGCCGGCAACCTCACGGCAAACATCCTGTACGGCATCATCGACCCGCGCATCAGGAAGGGAGGCGCCCATGCCTAACCTTCAAACCTGCGGCGGCGCAGTTGCCGCTCAAGCATGCGCCTCTGAGACACACGCAAGCGCCCAGCCCGTGCTTCACCAGCCCAAATCGCGGCGCACGGTAGGCCGAAAGCTCACGCTCGCCCTCTGCATCCTCGCCGCCGTTGCGCTCGTCGTCATTGTCGTCTGCGGAGCGAACATAGGCCCGAAGGCCACCATCGCCGACTTCTCGGCCAAGAACATCGCTCCTTGCTGGGAACACCTATTCGGCACCGACCGCATGGGCCGCGACATGCTCACGCGCACGCTTGCCGGCCTCGCCACGAGCGTGCTGGTGGGTCTTCTCGCCGCAAGCGTCTCCTCGCTCATCGCGCTTGCCCTGGGCACCCTCGCCGCACTGGGCGGCAAGCGCGCCGACGCTGTCGTGACCTGGCTCATCGACCTCATGATGGGCATCCCGCACATCGTCTTGCTCATCCTCATCTCGTATGCCTTGGGCAAGGGTTTCTGGGGCGTGACGATCGGCGTTGCCGTGACGCACTGGCCCAGCCTCACCCGCGTCGTGCGCGCCGAGGTATTGCAGTGCCGCGAGTCGGGTTTTGTCGCCGTCGCCGGCAAGCTCGGCGTGAGCCGCGTCGCCATCGCCGTGCGCCACATGTTGCCCTTTGTGCTGCCGCAGTTCCTCGTGGGCCTCATCCTGCTCTTCCCCCATGCAATCCTGCACGAGGCCGCGGTGACCTTCCTGGGCTTCGGCCTGTCTCCCGAGCAGGCAGCCATCGGCAACATTCTCTCCGAGTCGATGAGCTATCTCACGGCCGGCATGTGGTGGCTCGCGGTGTTCCCGGGCCTCGCGCTCATCGGCACCGTGGCGCTCTTCGACGTGGCAGGCTCGAACCTGCGCAAGCTCCTCGACCCCCACAGCGCACAGGAATAGGAGGCTGGGGATGAATACTGCAGAGAACCGCAGCGACGCGACCCCCGAAACCACCCCTTCGGTGCCAGTCATTACCGTGGAGGCGCCCGAGACCCAGAAGCGCCACAGCAAGGCCTACGGAGAGTCGTCGGTGGCCGCCTTTGAACCCTCACCCCATGACGACCACGAGGCGCACCATCATCACACCCACGGCGAGCACACCCACCACGAGCACGGCCACCACCTGCTGCAAGTAGAGCACCTGACCGTGTCGTTTCGCATGTACGAGGAAGACGAGCCGTTCTTCCAGGCCCGTCGGCGCGACGTGGAAGTCATCCACGACCTGAGCGTCTCCGTACACGAAGGCGAGGTCATCGCCGTGGTGGGTGCGTCAGGCTCGGGCAAGAGCTTGCTGGCAGACGCTATCCTGGGCTTGTACGAGCCCAACGCCACCGTGACCGGCCGCATCTGGTTTGACGGCGAGGAATGCGACGCCACCAGGCTCGAAGAGCTGCGCGGCCACGGCATCAGCCTCGTGCCGCAAAGTACCGCAAACCTCGACCCACTCATGCGCGTGGGTAAGCAGGTGGAGGGCCTCGCCCACAACCGCCAAGACAAGCAGCGCAGGCAGACGCGTCGCAAGGAGCTCTTTGCCCGCTACGGCCTGGCCGAAGACGTCGCGAAGATGTACCCCCACGAACTTTCTGGCGGCATGACGCGCCGCGTGCTTCTGTGCTGCGCCCTCATGGACGAGCCACGCCTCATCGTGGCCGACGAGCCCACGCCCGGCCTCGACCTGGACCTGGCGTGCAAGGCCCTGGCCGACCTGCGCGCCTTTGCCGACGAGGGCGGCGGCGTCATGCTCATCACGCACGACATCGAGCTCGCCCTGCGCGTGGCCGACCGCGTGGCCGTGTTCCAAGACGGTACCGTGGTGGAAGAGACCTCCGTGGAGAGCTTCAACAGCCCCGACACGCTATGCCACCCCTTCTCGCGCCAGCTCTGGCATGCCCTGCCCGAGCACGAGTTCGCATGCACGGCCGAGGAAGACGTGGCCGCCGCAACCGACGCCGACACGCCCGCGCAAACCCACAGCTCCGAGCACGCCCAGGGAGGCCCCACATGCTAGAAGCACGCGGCGTTGCCTTCGCCTATCCGGGCAAGGCACCCATCTACCAGGGACTTAACCTCTCCATTGAGCCTGGCGAGCGCGTGGCGCTGCAGGCGCCGTCGGGCTTTGGCAAAACCACGCTGTGCCGCATGCTCGCAGGCTACCTGCAGCCCACCGCAGGCCAGGTCCTGCTCGACGGCAATCCGCTCCCCAAGCGCGGCGTCTGCCCCGTGCAACTCGTGTGGCAGCATCCCGAGAAGGCCGTAGACCCGCGCATGCGCATGGCCGCGATGCTGGCCGAGGCCGGCGTGGGCCATAAGCGTCTGCGCAGCCTCTCCGACGACGCGCTCTCACAGACCCATCGCGAGCTGCTTGGACGCCTCGGCATCCAGGACAAGTGGCTCACGCGCTTCCCCCACGAGCTCTCAGGCGGCGAGCTGCAACGCTTCTGCATCGCCCGCGCGCTTGCCACACGGCCGCGTTACCTCATCGCCGACGAGATCTCGACGATGCTCGATGCCCTCACGCAGGCGCAAATCTGGCACGTGCTCCTGGAGGAATCCGCCGCCCAAAACATGGGAGTCATCCTCGTCTCCCACTCCCCCAGCCTCACCGCACGAGTCGCCACGAGGACGGTGAAGCTGGGATAAAGCGCGCGTGGGGCACATCAGTAGCTCGCCCACCTTTGCGCCAATCGCACCGCCGGGGCGAGACACGCACGGGGCGCACGCCGCCGCTTCACAACCCGTCAATTGCAAAGCGCCCGGGGCCTCACCCCCGGGCGCTTCTCTGTTTCATCCCGCCAAATATTGTTTTGCCGAAATCAACCTTGCACTGACGGCCCCGAGCCCAAAGAACGCCCGCCCGAAAAATCAATCGTCCAGCCCGGGTTTTCGTTGCAAAGAGCACATTTCTACACAGCTTACACACATCCAACCCGTTTTGGTGATGTTTGCAACGCAACTCGCCGACGGTTTTGCCCGTTTAGGCGATACCCGCTTCTGTCGATTTCCGTACCCTGAAGAAGACGTGGGCCGTTTTCAGGCCCTGATCCACCAGACGTAAGGAAGACAGGAGAGGAGCAAGCACATGGTTGACACCAAGCTGAGGACCCTGCTCGCAGTTCCCTTGGCGGGACTGATGCTGGCGGGAGGCATGTGCGCGTCCAACGCGTACGCCTATGACTATCAGGATCTGACCGACATGGCCCTCGGCGGCGAGTCGGTGCCGTTCCCCGGCGACGAGTATCTCGCCGAGCTCGGCAACTACTGGGACCAGATCGAGTCCGACTACGCCCCCAAGGTGACCGAGCTCGCCGACGGCACCAAGATCCAGCGCACCCCCAGCGAGTATGAGGTTGGCGCCTGGCAGAAGTTCTCCGACACCATTTCGTACAACACCTATTACCTTGACGGCGACAACCGCGGCTGCAACGCCTGCCACGCCGACCTCAAGGACGTCGTCTCTGACATGGACTACCACCACCCCGTGGTGTGGAACTACGCCCTCGACAACAACCTCGGCGTCCAGCAGTGCCTGCTGTGCCACGGCGAGACCATGGGCTACGTCAAGGACGACCACCAGTTCGGTACGCTCATCCACGCCCTGCACTACGGCTCCCGCTACGGCAACACCTTTAGCACCGCGGGTGGCAACTGCTACTCCTGCCACAACGCCACCGATGACGGCGCCGGCATGACGCTGTGGGACCTGGTCAAGTATGACCTGTACTTCGGCATGAACAGCGTCGCCGCCGAGGACGTCCAGGGCGAGCTCGTCGTCGACCAGGACAACGTCCTTTCCGTCGATGAGATGTTCTCTCTCGACTGGATGCACACCTACTACGACAACCTCCGTGGTGCTGCAGGCAAGAACGGCGCCGACCTGCCCCTCGACCAGGAGCTCTTTGACACCTGGGAGATCACCATCGACGGCACGGTCAACAACCCCTACACCGAGAAGCTCACCACCCTCATCGAAGAGGCCGAGGCTGCTGGTGTCGTTGTGACCAAGCCCAGCAAGATCCACTGCGACTGGGACCCCATCGGCGGCGCCATGATCTCCAACGTCGAGATTACCGGTATCCCCGTGTCCTGGCTCATCGAGCGTGCCGGCGGCTATGTTGACGGCTCCACCGGCGTCCACGTTGTCCGCGCTGACGACAGCTCGCACCGCGCCTTCCCGCTCGATAAGCTCGGCGAGAGCTACCTGGTCTACAAGATCGGTGGCGAGGACCTCACCTGGTCCACTGGCTTCCCCTGCATGAACTGGACCGAGGGCGTTGACGCCCAGATCTTCTCCAAGCAGATCAACGAGTACCAGGTCACCGACGCCGACCTCGACTACTCGGCCAACATCCCCTGCGGCTGGATTGTGGGCGGCACCAGCATGAGCAACGGTGGCGACGCCTCCTCCGCTTCTGAGGACGTCCAGTTCACCAACAAGCCCAACACGGCCATCCTGCACCTGCCCGACGGCAAAATCATCAAGACCAACGAGGCCTACACGTTCGAGGGCGTCTGCGACGCTTACGACGAGGGCATCACCGCCATCGAGATCTCCCTCGACGGCGGCAAGACGTGGGTCAGCTACGACATCGAGGGCGGCTCCGACCCCAACAAGTGGACGTACTGGTACTTCACCTGGACGCCCGAGGTCGAGGGTGCTTACACGATCTCCGCTCGCGCCGTCACCGAGACTGGCCGTACACAGTCCGAGTGGCAGACCATCATGTTCAACGCCAAAGACGTTGTCGACTAAGGAGGCAACACACACATGAAGACTTCGACCAAGACCGTTCTTACGGGCATCACCGGCGCCTCCATGGCTGCCTGCATCCCGCTGTCGGCCGCCATGGCCGCTCCTGTGAGCTCCAACGCCGGTGCTCCCGTTCAGGACGCCAACCATGAGGCCACTGTTGAGGTTCCCGGCCAGGGCTTCCAAGCTGTGCACAACGTCCAGGGCACCTTCGCCTTCAACCAGGACGAGATCACGCCCAGCGACGACCTGTTCAACATCTTCGGCGCCACGGTTGAGAGCATGTGCGCCAAGCCGACCATCAACAGCACCATCAACAACGGTGTTGCCAACTACTACGTCAACGTCGGCGGCGACATCAAGAAGGCCTTCACGGTGAACATCACCGACATGGAGGAAGACTCCGTGCGCGACGTTCTCGTCTGCTCCTGCGCCACGGGCGGCACCCTCGCCCAGGCCGAGGTTGTCGGCGTGCCCGTCGAGAAGCTCCTCAACCTCGCCGAACTCGAGGATGGCGTCAACACCTTCACCGCTTACGGCGCTGACGGCTACGGCGTTCCCATGCCCCTCGACTATGTCCTCGAGAACAAGGCCATGCTCGTGTACCAGATGAACGGCGACAAGATCGCCGAGGGCACGACGCAGCTTTGGATGCCCAAGACGGTTGCCGCCTACTTCACCCGCGACGTCGTCAGCCTGCAGGTCACCCGCGAGGAGAACGTCCCCACCGTCAACAAGACCGGTCAGGACTACCGCGGCAAGGTCAACATCGTGAACACGAGCGACTCTGCCCTCTTCCACGTCGGCGACGACATCACCTTCAGGGGCCACGCCGACGACCTGGGCTCCCCCATCGCTGCTCTCGAGGTCTCCCTCGACGGTGGCGAGACCTGGACGGTCTGCTCCACCGAGGGCGCCACGGCCGACCGTTGGGTCTCCTGGGAGTTCACGACTCAGATCGCCGATCCCGGCGAGTACGAGTTCACCGTCCGCGCCATCACGGCCGACGGCACCATCTCGCCCATCGCTGCCACCACGCAGTTCACGGTCGAGTAAGCACGTAGCACCGCATAGGCACTGACGGCCGCCGGGCTCCTCAATACAGGAGTCCGGCGGCTTTTTGGCCCTTCCCGGGGGATAGCCCATAGGGTCTCAAATGTGACACTTGTGGTATCATCATCTGCAAAAAGGGGAGAACGCGGGAGCGCCATGGAGACACAGCAGCCCGGCCAAGGGGTCAAGGATACTGGCTGCACAATCAAAGAGAAGCAGGGCACCGATGCGCACACGGCCAGCAGTCAGACTGCCGTGCGCGCTGCTCTGAATGCTGCGCGCCTGACGCCGTTCGAGCTTATCTGCGGCCTGGGTTTGGCATGCAACTTTGTCTGGTGCACGCTCGAAGGCCACGCAGTGGGCTTTTTGACCTCGGCACACAGCTTCTATGCCACGGTCAACTGCCGCATATTCTTCCAAATTGGCCTTTTTATCACGGCACTCGTCATGTTTTTTGCCCCGCGCATGCTCAAGCGCCATGACCGCGTGCTTGTCTGGGTCATTCCCCTTTTGTCCGCCGTGGCAACAGTCGCATACGCGCGTCCCGGAACCGAGGGGCCACTGACGCCCGACCTGCCCTCGGTCATTGGCCTTACCGTCTCAGGCATAGGGTATTGCTGGCTGGTCGCGCGGTTCTACCTCATGATTTCGCAGCGGCGCGGCTTTGCATCATGCGTGATGGCCACCATTTTGTGCCTGATATTCAAAGAACTCGCCCTGTCGTTCCTGTTCACCATTCCAAGCGCCGCGCAGATCGTCATTGCTTCCGTCATGCCTATTTGCATGTGCGCGCTATGCGCCCTGGCAGCACGCATGCCCGTTGCGGAGAAGCCCGCAGGCCCCAAGCATCTCCCTCAAGGCAAGGCCACCAAGCAAGACACGCTGCTCTATGCCTGCGTTCTCGCCCTCATTCTGTCCACACTGCGCGGTTTCTCGAACCTGGGCATGTGGGGATCGGAATTCCCCGGCGTGGTCGGCCCCGGCACATCGCTTCTTGCGGCGGTGCTCTATGCGGTCGCCCTTGTGGTATTTGGCCTGTTCGCGGTCCTTGTTCCCTCCACCTGGCCCACGCCTGCTCGTTTCAGGCCCGCCACACTCGTGCTGCTTGCCGGTCTCTTTCTCATCACGCTGCGCTCCTATCTGGGCGACGAGGCCGTCCCTTATGAGCTGCTGCAGGTCGAGGAGCTCCTGTCACACCTGGCCTTCTGGTCTGCCGTTGCGGCGCTTCTCCAGGGCGAGGCCGAGCCCACGCTGCGCACAACGGCGTTGCCGATTGCCGTCTACTCGGGAGCCAGCGCCCTGCTTGTCATGCTCATGAGCCGCACGGCCGCCCTCAGCTTTGTCTTCGTGATCATTGTGGCCTACATGGTTTTTGCGGCCGTCACGAGCCGTGGGCTGAGAGGCCCCGGCACGACATGGGGAGCCGAGACGGTGTCTGCCACAGAAACGAGTGCCAGCGCGGACGCCGGAGTCAACGGCCAACAGCCTGCGATAACCGTGACCGATGAGGCGGCACCTGAAGACGCCCTCAACACGGCAGTCAGCCTTACCTGCGACAGACTTATCGAGGAGTATCGCCTCTCCCCTCGCGAGGCCCAGATTCTTCCCATGGTCATCGAGGGACGTTCGCGTGCCTACATCAGCGAGCAGCTCAACCTGTCGGACAGCACGGTGAAAACGCACATCTCCCATATCTACGGCAAGTGCTCCGTCACCGGCCGCCAAGGCCTCGTCGAGCTGGTGTTCCAGGCCCCTGAAGAGGCCTAAGACCAACTTGCCAGCCGGCGCGCATGCCACATTGCGCCTGTTTCTTTGTATTAGGAGCCCGCCCACACGGAGAGTCGGAAACTATTCCTTCTAGCGAATAGTTTTATAGCATATTGCCTCAAAAAACTATTCGCTCAATGGAACAGTTTTTAATGTCGTCGACCTCAAACTCCCAACGAGCCATGCCGAAAATCGGTGGGCGCCGCCGGCCCTTTAGAACAGATCCGGGATGGGTGGCAGAGTTCCGCCGGCCGAGGCAATGAGCGTGCGCAGCTCAGACTGCACGGCATGCTCGGCGTTCGTGCCCACTGTGCGCTCGGAAATCTGCTTGACAGCATAGCGGCCGTTGCCCATGGCGACAGGATGGCCCACCGAGGTCAAAAGCTCGTAGTCGTTCATCGAGTCGCCGAAGGCCATGACCTGGTCGGCGCGGATGCCGCGACGCTCAAGCACCTGATGCAGGCCCGTGGCCTTGGAGACGCCTTTCTGCATCACGTCGATCCAGCTGCGCCCCGAAGGCGCAAACACAAAGACGTCGCCCAGCTCGCGCTCAAGCACATACGCCATGTCCATGACATTGCCCGGCGTGTCGCAATACACCGACGCCTTGATTATGGCGGTCTCAGGGTCGGGAACGTCACGCACCACAACGGCCTGGCGCAGGTCCTTGTCGGCCTCGAGCTCAAAGCGCTCGGGCTCATCGAGCAAATAGCTGCTCTTCTCGTCAAACACTGCCATATGCAGGCAGTCGAACATGTCGACGACCTTCTTGAGGCGCTTGAGTGCCATATGCGAGAACACCTCGCGGTCGACAAGCTCGCCGGCGACCATGACCTGCGCACCATTGGAGGCTACGAAGTCGATGCGGTCTGCCACGGGCGCGAGGAACTCCCGCAGCGTGTCGAGCCTGCGACCCGAAGAGACCGCAAAGCGGATGCCCGCCTCATCGAGCTGCCTGATGAGGTCGAACGTCTCAGGCGGCACCTGCGAGTTCTCGTCGAGCAGCGTGCCGTCCATGTCAGATGCTACCAGCTTGATCATATAATCGGCCTTCCCTTCCAGGCGGACCCCTTGTCCGCCCCCGCCTGCGCCCCCTCGCGCAGGCGATTCTTCAAATGAATACGTCAGGGGAAGGATACCCGCCGCGCGGCAGGCCCAAGGACCGCACACAGAAGCTGTACGCAAGCTTGACCGGGCCTTTACACGCACGAAAAGGCCCGCCCTCCAGAACAACGCGCACAAAAATGGGGGCCTTCGGCTTGTCGCCGGAGGCCCCCATCGTCTAGCTGGTTGGTTCGCGTCCTTACGGCCTCAGGCCCATGCCGCCCTCAAGCGTGATGGTCTCGCCGCTCATGAACTTGAAGTCGGGGCTCGCCAGCTGCACGCAGGCGCGACCGATCTCGAGCTCGGGATCGGCATAGTGGCCCATGGGAGGCATGTGGACGTTCTTCTCATAGGCCTCGGGGTAGGCCTCCTTGAACTTCTCAAGCTGAGCCGTCCAGGCCAAGGGGCACACGACGTTGACGTTGATGCCGTCTTTGCCCCACTCGTTGGCAGCCACACGCGAAAGACCGCGGATGCCCTCCTTGGCAGCCGCGTAAGAGCACTGGCCCACATTGCCGAAGAGGCCGGCGCCGCTTGCGAAGTTGATGACCGTACCCTTGGTCTCCTTGAGGTAGGGATAGCAGGCCTTCATGTAGTAGAAGGCAGCGTAGAGCCCCGAGAACATGGCCAGGTTGAACTGGTCGGTCGTATGCTCGGCCAGCGGCACGCCCGAAGCGGAGGCCTGGGCGTTGTTGATGAGGACGTCGATGCGACCGAACTCGGCAACGGCCTTGTCAATAACGCCCTGCACCACAGCCTCGTTGTCGGCCCCGGCGTTGACATCGGCAGCCACGACGAGCACGCGAATGCCGTACTTCTCCTCGAGCTCGGCCTTGGCAGCATCGAGCTTGGCCTGGTTGCGGCCAGTGATGACGAGGTTCGCGCCCTCCTTGGCGTAGGCAGTGGCGATGCCGTAACCGATGGAGCCGCAGCTTACGCCGTCAGCGAGAACAGCGCGTCCCGCACCGGTGATAATGGCGGTCTTACCAGAGAGAAAACCCATGTGTGCGCTCCTTACCGCGTGACCTGCACGCCGTATTAGGGGGATAAAGGCTAACTCATACGCTGGCATCGACTCGTCGGGCGGCTTTGCCCGCCCTATCGAATGCCTGCGCACATTGTGCAGCGCGCCCAGTCCGCACTTGCCCAAACGTCGGCCAGCGCACCTCTGGGCGCGGCAGGGACGTCCGTTGCACAAAACCAGCAAACATGATATCGCATGCCTGCCGGTAAGCGGCATGTCACGACTTTGCCTTGCGCCCAATCCCGACAACCATGGTCCTCGAATGCGAGCGCCGCAAAACCCAGAATCGCCCTCCAACGGCGTCAGGCCCGCGGGCGTCCTCCCTTTGCGGCCCCGCTTACGCAAAAAGCCCGCCCCCCAATAATCGGAGGGCGGGCCAGGGGATCATCGCGCTACGGGATTCCTACCTTCGGTGTTCCTCCCGCGCGCTGTACAAAACCTTTGGTACTAGGCGAAATCAGCGACCAGGCTGTCAGCGGCGAGCTTGCCGAAGACGACCGTGTCGACGACGGCGTTGCCGCCCAGGCGGTTGGCACCGTGGATGCCGCCCGTAACCTCACCGGCAGCGTACAGGCCCTCGATCTTCTCGCCGCCGTCGGCAGCCATGACATGGCCGGCGGGGTCGATGGTCAGGCCGCCCATGGTGTGGTGCACGCAAGCCTGGCGAGGAGTGGCGACCCAGGGGCCGTTCTCAAGCTTGCAGGAGAAGAGCGTACGGCCGAACTCGTCGGAGCCAGACTCGACAGCCTCGTTGAAGGCGTCGACGGTGGCCTGGAGCGTGGCGGGATCCATCTCGAGCTTGCCAGCGAGGCCCTCGAGGGTGTCGTCCCACACGATGTAGCCGTTGTCGTTCAGGTAATCGAAGGTGAAGCCGTCAGCGGAGCGCCACTCGGGGTCGTGGATGTCGACGTACAGAGCGCCGTCGCCGGACTCGAGCATGTAGAAGATCTGGTCAGGCTGGTCGAGAACGCCCAGGCAGATCTTGTCGCGGCGGCCGTCCTCCTGGACGAAGCGCTCACCGTTCTTGTTGATGAAGATGATCTGGTCGGTGCCGTTAACGTCACGCGGCGGGTACTTGGTGAGCTGGCCGTTCTGGATGTTGCCCAGGTACAGCAGCTGGATCTGGTCCATGTCGGTCAGCGAGCAGCCGGCAGCGGAGGCCATGGTGATGCCGTCGCCCTGCGAGCAGGAGAAACGGTTGGTCGTGGCAACGCTGGAGAGGTCAGGCCACTTGCCGGTGTCGTTGTTGTCCTGGACCATCTTGGAGTTGGCTGCGAAACCACCGGTGGAGATGACGGCGCCGTCGGCGCAGGAGATGGTGAAGGAGTTGCCGTTGTGGTTGTCGGTAGCGACGACGCCAACAACCTTGCCATCCTCGAGCACCAGGTCGGTAGCGGTGGCCTCGTTGTACAGGGTGATCTTGTCGGCGAGGTCAACGAGGGCGGTGGCGTAGGTGGAGATCATGCCCGTGCCCATGGCCATCTTGGAGGTGTGGGTGCGCTGCCACAGCGAGCCGGCGCCCTGGCCGATCTCGTCGTAGAACTCCATGCCGAGGTCCTCGAGCCACTCAAGGCCGTCGAAGGCGTTGTAGGTCAGAGCCTTAACGAGCTCGGGGTCGGCAACCATGTCGCCGTTGATCCAGGTCTGGAGCGCGTACCACTCCTTGGTGTCGAACAGGTCGGTGCGACCGGAAGCCTTGTACTCCTCCCACTGCTCCTTGACGGGGGCCTGCATCTCCTCGAGGGCCTTCTGGGTGTCGGGGTCGTCGCTGGTGGCCTCGAGGGCCTTCTCGATGGTCGTCTTGACGGCGTCGGTCATCTCGACGTTTGCCTGCATGTCGGGGTCCGGGCAGTTGTAGATGGCGCCGCAGACGAGGGTGTCGCCGCCGCACTCGCCGTTCTTCTCGATGATGGCGACCTTCTTGCCCTGCTGGGCAGCCGCGATGGCAGCCACAAGGCCAGCGCCGCCGCCGCCGACGACGATCATGTCAGCGTCGCCGTCGCCATAGGCGGGGTACTCAACGGCATCCTGGAAGTTGGCAGGATCGCCGCCGGCCTGCTTGATGCAGTCCTCGACGAGGGAGATGAGCGTAGCGGAGGTGATGGTGGCGCCGGTGACCATATCGACAGCCAGGGAGTTGTTGGCAACGATCAGCTCGGGGAGCAGGTCAACAGGGGCCTTGCCGATGCTGTCGGCGACGGCGCCGGTCTTGTCGAGCAGCTGGCCGCCGATGCCGGGGGTCTCGGAGTTGGGGGAGACGGTAACGTCGGCGATCTTGCCGTCAGTAATGGTCACGCTGACCTCGAGGAGGTCGTTCATGGCCTGAGCGGAAGCGGTGTAGGTGCCGTCCTTGATCTCGGAAGCCTCAGCGAACGCAACGCCGCGAGTGCGGGAAGCGACGATGGGGGCTGCCACAGCAGCGGCCATCATGCCACCGACGAGCTGACGCCTGGAAATGGAGGTGCCAAGAGCAGTCATGGTGCGATTCATAACGATGTCCCCTTCTACTATGTAGTGCGCATCGAATACCGGCGCGCTTTGCAGCTTTTTGCGTCTGCAGATAACCGTACGTTGAGGCTTCCCCACCTGCGTTGCGTGTCATCTGCGTTCGCTCGCTGCGCCGCGTCGCTGAATCCCATAATGGTCCCGAGGCACCCGCCAACGCAATTCGCAAAATCGGTTAGTCGAGCAATTAACCCGCAGAGTTATGTGGTAATCTTCTAGGTTATAGACAGCGTTTACGCAGCTTGTAGCCTTGCTTGACAAATCAAGCTTCCTTTTGGGCTTATTTGAAAAAAC
>UQBS01000063.1 GCA_900539345.1 uncultured Coriobacteriaceae bacterium
AAGTTGGGTTGATCCTGTTGTGCGGCGACGGCTGTGCCGGCGAGGCTGAGGTTAGCAGGAGGGTGTAGAGGCAAGTTGGGTTGATTCCCCGGCAGGACCTCTTAGGTATCGCCGCAAAAACGGGGTTCTCCAGCCGCAGAAAAGCAAGTTGCTTCGCGTTGAACGTGCGCCTCAATGGATGCACAAATCAGCCAAAAACGAAATGCCTGCTCAGAATGGGTGCTTTGCTTGGCACCGGGCAATTGCGCGTTCACGGTCGTCTCATTTGGCCGAACGCGTGGCTGGAGAACCCCATTTTTGCGGAAACATCTCTTGATTTTCACGCGCGCCGCTTACAATTGCCGCCATGCAAGTGGATTCGGCCGCCATGGCCGCCGATGAGACGCGAAAGGACCGAGCAACTATGAACGCTGACGCCTATCTTGACCTGCTTCGTGCCCGCTATTCCGTGCGTGCATTTACCGATGAGCAGCTGACTGAGGGAGAACTCGCCGCCATTCTCGAGGCCGGCCGTCTTTCGCCCACGGCATGCAACAACCAGCCCGTTCGCATCTGCGTCGTGCAGAGTGCCGAAGGCCTTGCCAAGGTGGACGAGTGCTCGAAGTGCCGCTATGGTGCGCCCACCGCGCTCATTGTCGCATTTGACAAGAACGCTTCAGCTAAGGGCGTGGGCTGCGAGTCGGGCGATTTCGGCACCATCGACGCCTCCATCGTGCTCACCAACATGGCAAACGCCGCCGCAGCCCTTGGTCTGGGTAGTTGCTGGGTTGGTGCCTACGACCCCCAGGCCGTGCGTGCCCGTTTCAACGTTCCGGCCGACTATGAGCTGGTAGACATGCTCATGCTGGGCCACCCCACCCCCGAGTGCACTCCCAGCCCCCGCCACGCCGACCGCTTCCCCCTCACCCAAACCGTGAGCCACGAAGCTTTCTAATCCACGGCCTGGTTGGTCTGAACGGCCTACGGTGACGTAGCCCCCGAGTGCGACTCCGCATCCCTTTGCCCTTCGCCCCCCAACAGCCTGACCCGTCGCCGCAAACGCGCAGGGAACGAAAAGACCCTCCTGGCGCAGTTCCGCAGCCGCCGAAGGCGGCGAGGACTGTCTAGCAGCTCAAGATGCTTCTTGGTTGGGCGGCCCTCCATCAAGACAAGCTCCTTGAGAACTGGGCCCTCGCTGAGAAGAACCAGGAGCTCTTTCCAATTGATCCTCTTCGTTAGGTTTGGGGGTGTTTGTCATGCAGCATGACGTGACGTTTTATACCAAACGTGGATTCGACTATAAGACGGCTGAGTATTTTGCCTCGGGGCGTCGCAAGGCGACGGCGGTTAAGCCTTTGCCGGATAAGTCGCTCCTCGTCACGTTTGATAACGGTGAGATGAGATTCTACGACATGACACCGCTGATATGTCCCGGCACGGTCTTTGCTTTTCTTGCAGACGAGGGCGCGTTCGAGCGTGCATACATTGATGAGAATCACGACATTGCCTGGGATATTGACCCTCAAGTCGACAGTGCGGTTGTTTGGAACAACAAGGTGGACATTAGCGCCGATACTTGCTATCTAGAAGGCAAAGTCGCTTAACGTTCAAACAGCCTGACCCGTCGCCGTAACCGTGCGGGGAACGAAAGGACCCTCCTGGCGCAGTTCCGCAGCCGCCGAAGACGGCGAGGGCTGCCTGAGCACAGGAGGGTCCTTTCGTTCCTATGGGAGACTTACGAGCAACTCAGCCTCTCTGCCCGTGCCTTGCTGTTTTGCTCTCGAAGAAGCTGCGATTTGCGGTCATGGGTTATACTCGGCCATGTTTAGGGAAAGCAAAGTCCTCAGGAGGTAAGACATGGCTTATCCGTTCATGACGTTACCCGATGGGACGGAAATTACGCATTCAGAGGCACATCCCGACGGCACATGTTACGTCTATGTGGAAAAGCCCGATAAAGAGGACTGCTTCCATAGTGGGAGATGCACTATTCCTGGGTATCGTTGGGATAATGTCGAAGGTTTTACGCTTCCCGAACTTGAACGCTATGAAGAGATAATCCGCTCCACTGCCCACTTGATTTTGGAATTCTCTCGTGAGGGAGGGTTCGCGCATGCCTCAGGTCTTTAGAGTTGGGCCTTACTGGATTTTCTTTTGGTCGAATGAGGGCTGCTCGGTTGAGCCTGTTCACTTCCATATTGCAGAAGGTGGTCCAACGGCGAATGCAACGAAGGTGTGGGTGACCTCGGCGGGCAAGTGTTTGCTTGCAAACAACAACTCAAGCATTCCTGAGCGTGCCTTACGCAACGTCATTCGAGTTGCCGAGGCCCGAAGCGCCGAGATTGTTGCCCAATGGGAAGACTGGTTCGGCCCTGCGAAGTTTTACCTCTAACGGTTTTCTCGATTGAGTGTTCCTGTTAACCGTGCTGGCATCTGTACAGCGTGCTTCCGGACGCTTTGAAGGAATCTCTGAAGCGGGTGAGCAAAACAAAGCGTCCGTGTCTCTGTGGATTGAACCTGCTTGTGTCCAATAACTTAACTTGTTGCCATAACCACGCAGGGAACGAAAGGACCCTCCTGGCGCAGTTCCGCAGCCGCCGAAGGCGGCGAGGACTGTCTGAGCACAGGAGGGTCCTTTTCGTTCCCATGGAAGACTTGCGAGCCGCCCGGCCGCCCTTTGCCCTTGGCACCCACGGCCTGACCCGTATGTCCGGCGCGCAAGGTGACAGAAAACCCTCCTGGCGCAGTTCCGCAGCCGCCGAAGGCGGCGAGGACTGTCTGAGCACAGGAGGGTTTATCTGTCACCTATGGGAGACGCCCGGCCCTACTCAGCCTCTGCGTCGAAGCCTTGGAGATGCTGGGCGTGTCGGCCAGTGTTGGGCGCTAGCGCCTACGGTTTTGCTATCCTCGTCTTTCGTACGTTTTCACCTCGCGCAACCATCGGAGGTTCATCATGCTTGAAGTCATCCACACCGATAAGGGTCCTGCGGCCATCGGTCCCTACTCCCAGGCCATCAAGGCCAGCGGCTTCGTGTACGTGAGCGGTCAGCTGCCCTTCGTGCCTGAGACCGGCGAGCTGCTTGAGGGCACGGTTGCGCAGAAGTGCGCCCAGGCCGCCAAGAACATCGCCGCCATCCTCGAGGCTGCGGGCAGCGGCATGGACAAGGTCGTCAAGACCACCGTCTTCCTCACCGACCTGGCCGACTTTGCCGAGGTCAACGCCGAGTATGCCAAGCACTTCGTCTCCAACCCCGCACGCGAGTGCGTGCAGGTGGCCGCCCTGCCTAAGGGCAGCGTCCTGGAGATCTCGGTCATCGCCGAGGCCTAACGTTTTCTAGAACATCGCCGTGGCTTGGAGCGCCGCGAGGGTCCGTGCACTCTGGTGCACCTTGTCCTCACGCCCCTCGCCACGGCGATTCTCATATCTCGAACTCCCGTTTTTCAAGGTGCCTCTTGGGGCCTGGTTTGGACAACGATGTCTGTAGATCTGCTCTCCTTGGTCATCATCGTGCTCGTGTCGGCGCTCGTGCCCATTCTGGCGCGTGCCATCCCCGGCCGCATTGTGCCCGAAACGGTGTTTTTGCTGCTGGCGGGCGCACTTCTCGGCCCCCACATGGCAAACGCCATTGCAGTCGATCAGACGATCTCGTTCATTTCCGAACTGGGCCTGGCCTTTCTTTTCCTGCTTGCAGGCTTTGAAATCGACCCCAAGTCCATCGTGGGCACCCAGGGCCGCCACGGCCTTGCCACCTGGCTCGTGTCGTTTGGCCTGGCAGCTGCCTTCATTTACGTGAGCGACATCGCCGAGCTCAACAGCATCGAGGGCGTTGCCATCGCCATCATTCTCACCACCACCGCCTTGGGCACGCTGCTGCCCATCATGGCCGAGCGCGGACTTATGGGCACGCGCGTGGGCGACTCGATTCTGGCGTATGGCACGTGGGGCGAGCTGGGTCCCGTTGTCGCCATGGCGCTGCTGCTCACGACGCGCGCCAAGGTTGCGAGCGTGGGGATCCTCATCGGGCTCGTGGTGCTCTGCGTTCTCATCGCCGCCTTCACCAAGGGCGTGCGTCGCTTCAGCGGCAAGATCTATTCTTGGGTGATGGAGGGCGCTCAAACCACCTCGCAGACCTACGTGCGTTTCACAGTGCTGCTGCTTGTTGCCCTGCTCACCTTTGCCGAAATGTTCCAGCTCGACCTCGTCCTGGGCGCATTCGCGGCCGGCTTCGTGCTGCACTACCTCGTGCCCGAGGACAACGACACGCTCGAGCCCAAGCTCATGGGCATGGCACACGGTTTCTTTATCCCGCTGTTTTTCGTGGTGTCCGGAGCAAAAATCGACCTCACGGCCATCGCGCTGAGCCCCCTGCTGCTCGTGGGATTCATCTTTATGCTGCTCGTCATCAGGGCACTGCCTATTTTCATTTCGCTTTCGATGGCTAAGGGCACGCGCGACATGGCCGGCGGCAGCCGCGCCTCCGTGTCCATCTACTGCACCACGGCGCTGCCGATTATCGTTGCTGTCACGTCCGTTGCCGTTCAGGCAGGCGCCATGACCGAGGAGATCGCCTCCGTCCTCATGGCTGCCGGCGCCGTGACGGTGCTCGTGATGCCGCTTGTCGCCATGCTGTGCCAGCGCATCGCCGACATGCACCTCGTTGACGCGGCCAAGGAGGCGGGCGCCGCTCCGGCCGACGCGCGTCACATCCTGCATGACCACGTCGTTCTCGGTAAGCTCGTGCACGACATGGAGAAGGCGCAAGGTAGGGCTGCCCTGGGCCACAATGCGGTGGAGGAGGCATACGCCTCGGCTGCCGCGGCTCGCGAGGAGTATCTCGCAGCTGCCCGCAAGGCCCATGCGGCCCATGCCGAGTGGGTGGCCGAGCGTGCTGGCGCCGAGCGCGAGCGCCTCATCCGCGACTATGCCAACGTACGCGCTGCCAGGCGCGACGCGTACGTCGAGGCAATCTCGAAGAAGTCCGACCGGTCTTCTGGCCATGCCAGCGATCAGGCCGCCGATCGGACTTCCGGCCAGGACTAGCTCGGGCTTAGCGGCACTTCTTGCACGACGGGCATGCCGCCATGCCGCCCAGGGCCGTTTCGCGCAGCTCATAGGGAAGCGAGCGGCCCACTTTTGCCATGACGTCGACGATCTCGTCGAAGGGTGCGTCGCTGTGGATGCCTGCCAGAGCCATCTCGGCGCTTACCAGGGCGTTCGCTGCACCGCTTGCGTTTCGCTTCTGGCAGGGGGCCTCCACGAGGCCGCCGATGGGGTCGCACACGAGGCCGAGCATGTTCGCCAGCGCGATGCCTGCGGCGTCAAGGCACATGCCGGGCGTGCCGCCCATGAGCTCCACCGCCATGCTTGCCGCCATGGCGCTCGCCGAGCCCACCTCGGCCTGGCAGCCCCCCTCGGCACCGGCGACCGTCGCGTTGCGGGCGATGATCTGGCCCACGGCGGCGGCGTTGGCAAGGCCGGCCTTGAGCGCCTCGTCATCGAGCCCAAACTGTTCCTGCAGGCAGAGCAGCACCGCGGGGATGACGCCCGACGAGCCTGCCGTGGGAGCCGCCACGATGCGGCCCATCGAGGCGTTCGTCTCGAGTACGCCCGTGGCGTAGGAGCACAGGCGCCCCCATGTAGTGCCCAGGCCGCCGCTGCGCGCCTCGAGGGCGTCGAGCGCTAGCGACTCTCCGCCGATGAGCCTGCCCATGGTGGGGCGACCCTGCGGGCGCACCGACTCGCGCATCACACGCAGCACTTTCTCGAGATAGACGTGCGTGCCTTCGGCGCTTCTTCCATTGCATGCTAAGAGCATCTCGTCGCGGCGCATGAATGCCTTGCTCAGAGTGCAGCCGTTCTCGTCACAGTAGCGCAGCATCCCTGCGGCGCTGGCAAAGTCGAGCTGGGCAAATGCGTCGAGTGCCTCCTCGACGCTGATGTCGGGCGCTGTGCGCTCAAGGCGCTGGTGTGAGCTGTCGGCCGGCACGATGCGCACGCTCAAAATCGCGGGGAACTCCGCAATGGTGCGCTCCACCTCTTCGGGTGCCTCGCCGTCGATCTCCATGACCACGATGGCGATGCCGCCGCGACGGTCGCGGTACAGCGACACCGTGCCAATGTTGATGCCGGCCTGCGCCAAAAGGCCCGATACGTGCGCGAGTACGCCGGGCTCGTCGTTTTGTCTGATGATGAGGCTTGTGCTCTCGCCGGTGATGTTGACGGCGACTCCGTCTACCTGGCGAAGCTCTGCCGCGCCACCGCCGATGGAGACTCCTCGCACGCTTACGTGCATGCCGGTTGCATCCTGCGCCTCGATGTCGACGGTGTTGGGGTGGTCGGTCTTGGTGACCGGGTCGCATACGAACTCGAATTCGAGACCCTGCGAGCGTGCCTCGCTGAAAGACGTGGCGATGCGCGTGTCATCGGTGTGCATGCCGAGCATGCCTGCGACCAGAGCTTTGTCGGTGCCATGCCCCTTGTGGGTTTGGCTGAACGATCCGTACAACGTGAACTTGACGTGCACGGGCTCGCCTGCAAGCAGGCTGCGTGCCATGCTTGCGATTCTCAGAGCTCCTGCGGTGTGCGATGACGAAGGTCCCACCATGATGGGGCCGATGATGTCTCGGATACCTTGCGGTTTCATAGGGCCTCTCCTCAAAACGACGTAACCTTTGAAGTATAGGCGCAAACTATCTGGTTTCATCTGTCCCTGCCTGGATTTATGCTGCCAGATAATGCGCTTAGGTTAACGTAGCGTCAATTTCTCACATAAGAGTGCATATGCGGGGCATCGATGCGGCTGGGGCGGGGTATTATACCTGATTCATACGATGCAGCCGGGTTTGCCTGGCACACGGACCGATCACGGAGGGTGCACTACATGAAGAACCCGGCGAACGTCAAATACTTCAAGGCGGGCGTGACGGGAGTTTGCGTCGCCGCCGTGTGCCTGATTATGACCTTCGTCATCTTTAACATGTCCCAGGTCATCACACTTTTCAGTGCCATTGGCCGCATCCTCACACCGTTTATGTACGGCGCGGTCATCGCCTATCTTCTTGCGCCTATGTGCAACCAGTTTGAGCGCGCGTTCACCTTCCGACGTCGCCGCAAGGGTCTGCCGCCCGCAGGCCCTATTGTGGGCGTTGTCTCCATTGCGCTTTCGGTTCTTATCGCATTGGCCGCCATCGTGGCTCTCAGCATCATTGTTATTCCGCAGGTCACGACTTCGGCGCTTGTAGTTTTCGACACCCTTCCCACCAAGGTCGACTCCTTTGTGGCCCTCATGCACGACGCCCTGCAGGAGTGGGGCGCGTTCCAGGAATACTGGGATTCGTTCGCCGCCTTCATCGTCGAGCAGATCGACTCCTTCTATTCGGGCAACATCTTCTCTACGCTCGAGGCCATTATCAGCGGCGTGGGCGACCATGTGGTCGACGCCCTCTTCGTGGTGACCAACCTGTTCTTTGGCATCCTCATCAGCATTTATATGCTCGCGAGCCGCCGCCGTTTTGCCTCGCAGGCTAAGCTCATCCTCTACAGCATCGCGCCGCGTAGGTGGGCCGAGGTCATCGAGGGCGAGGTTCATTTTGCCGACAAGATGTTCAATGGCTTCCTCGTGGGCAAGATTATCGACTCGCTCATCATCGGGGTACTGTGCTTCATCGGCTGCGTGATCATGCGCATCGAGAACGCCGCCTTCATCAGCGTTCTTGTGTTTGTCTTCAACATCGTGCCGTTCTTTGGCCCCATCCTGGCCGGCGTGTTCTGCGGCCTACTGCTTCTGCTGCAGAGCCCCATGCACTGCATCTACTTTGAGGTGTACTTCATCATCCTGCAGCAGTTTGACGGCAATATCCTCGGCCCGAAGATCATCGGCAACACCACGGGCCTTTCCGGCTTCTGGGTGCTCTTCTCGATTCTTCTGTTCGGCGGCCTTTGGGGCGTCGTTGGCATGGTCGTGGGCATTCCGCTCTTCGCCGTCATCTACGACATCGTCCGTCGCGTGGTCGATCGCGGCCTTGTGTGTCGCGGTGAAAACGCCCTGCTTGAGGAATACCGCGTTCGCTATCCTGAGAACTCGCCCTCTGCGCTTGATTTTGACGACAACGACATCGAGGGCCCCGAGGATATCGAGCCCGCAAAGGACAAAAAGGACAAATAGGGGAGAAGCCCTTGGGGCCAGCCCCAGCAAAGACGGCTGGCCCCAGCGCCCCTGCGGTATACCTGCTCGTTGGCAGTTTCCTGCTTACCTGGTGGTTAGCGCTCGAACACCACTAGGCCGCACTCGCTGGGATGGTCGACGCAGATGACCTCGTCGCCCGTTCTTTTGTGTCGAAGCAGCTCGACGACCACAAAAATGTCGCCGCTTGCTCCCAGTATCATGAGCAACGCCAGCACAAAGACCACGCCCGCGCCTAGTACGATGCCTGCAATCGCAGGGACAAGGCCGAGCACAACAAGCGGGGCAAGCGATCCGGTGATGTAGGGTGCACGACCCAGGGGCTCGGTGCAGGTGCAATAGGGCGTGAGGCTTTCGCGCATGAATCCAAACTCGATTGCCTTGAAGTGCAGCGGATTGCATGCCGCCCACGTGAGCCCGTGGATTGCCTCATGGGTGGGTATGAGCACTAGATAGGCGACGCAGCACGCAAGAACCTGCCATATGCTGGGCGCTTGCAGGCCCCACAGTGCAAGCCAGATGATTGCGAACGGCACGCATACGGCGGAGCCCATGGCCATGCCCTGTTTCGCGACGCGCTCCATGGGCAGCACGAGCTCGGTCGCATGCCAGCCCTCGCGTTCAAGGCCATCTCGCAAGCTCGCAAAATGCTCTGTGCGCCTGACTTCCGCATCACTGAGGTCCGTGCGCCGTTCGTTTGTTTCCATGCTCATCCATTTCGATACAAAAGCGGGGTACGACGTGAGCCGTCGCACCCCGCTCGCTTTGCGTGTCGTGCTCTGAGTTTACACGCCTGCTAGCTCATAAGCTCGTAGGTGACCGAAATGCTGGCCTTGATCTCAATCTCGCCGGGATTGAGCATGTCGCTGCCGTTGCCGGCCCCCGTGTCTGCTGCGGCATCCTCGGTAACCGCCATTGTTGCGGCCTCAGATTTTGCCTGGACGGAGGAGTAGCGGTACTCTTGCGAATCATAGTTCTCGCACACGTTTGCAACCGCACCCAGCTGTGCGCCTGCGGCCTGGGCCAGTACCTGGGCCTTCGCCTGGGCCACCTGCAGCGCGCTCACCAGAGCCTCCTGGTAGCGCTCGTCATAGGTGCTCACGTAAAAACGCGTGCCGTCCAAGGTGGTGTCCTCGATGCCGGCGATGGCAGGGATGGCGCTGTTGGCCTGGTCAATCGTGAGCTCCTTCAGCGTAATGTCGATGGAGGCCTGGTAGCCCACGATCTTCTCGACGTAATCCGACCAGTCGTAACGAGCGTAGATGTTTACCTGCGAGGCCACGATGTTCTTCTCGTCGATGCCGAGTGCCGTGAGAGCTGCCTTAAGCGCGTCGAGCTTGCTGGCAGCCTGAGCCTGGGCTTCTTGTGCCGTTGCTCCCTGGGGGCAGATGGTGAGCGAAAGCTCCGCCATGTCGGGTAAGACCTTTACCGAGTCGCTGGCGCTTACCTGGATGGTGCGCTGCACCGCTTGGGTGGAGCCGGCCTGTACGTCGCTTGCCAGGGCGGGCGAGGGGGTGCTTGCCACCGTGGCGATGCCCATCGTTGCCGCGAGCGCAAGTCCTGCCAGTGCTGCGCCCAAAGCTGCCTTGCCATAGGTAACCTGATTCGTCGTGTTCTTCTTCATGGTGGGTCCCTTTCTCTATCTTGCGGGGATGCTTCACCTACTATGACGCAACCACGGCGCCTTGCGTCACAAGTATTTTGCCCAATCTTTTGCCTGCTGTATTAGGGCCCTGCGGTAAAAACCAGCTGCAGCCGCGCAGCAAAAAGGCCCCGGGATTCCCAGGGCCTTTCGCGTGCAATCTATGTGCGCCCGAGTTTTACTCCGCGCTGTTTGCAAGCGCCTGGTCGATGAGCTTGTTGAGGGCTTCCTTCTGCTCAGGCGAGGTGATGCCGCCCATGATGGGCTGGCCCACGATGTTGCCGTTCTGGTCGACGACATAGGTGGTCGGGAACGAGAACAGGCCTGCGGTAAACTGGCCGGCCTCGGTGTCGGAACCAAACCAGATGTTCCTGTAGGTGGCACCCTTCTTCGACAAGATGTCCTTGGCGTCGGAGATCGCGGTCTCGTCGCCGTCGAGGGTGTAGGAGTTGACGCCCACGACCTCGCCGCCCTTCTCGGCAAGCTCTTTGTTGAGCGCGTCGAGGTCGCCAAGCTCCTCCACGCACGGCTTGCAGGTGCTGAACCAGAAGTTCACGACGGTCACCTTGTTTTTGGAGAAGAGCTCGTCGCTGCTCACGTCGTTGCCGTCGAAGTCCTTGCCCGTAAAGCTCGGGAACGCGGTCTGCTCACTGGAGTCGCTCACCATGCCGGCGCTGGCCGCGTCGACGCTCTCGCCCTCGCCCGGCGTGCTGCCACATCCCGGGTAGTCCTGCTCGAGTGCTGCCAGCTGGTCCTCGATCTCCTTGATCTGCTGTGCGCCGCTCTTGAGCGTCTCGGTCTCCTCATCAGTCAGCTTGTCCTTGGCATCGTCGATGGCAGCGAGGAGGAAGTCGCCGTAGTTGGAGCTCTTGCCGGCCATCGCGTTGTCCTTGTTGGCCGACATGAAGACCTTCTCCCACAGGTCGGGATTGTCCGAGAGAATGTCATCTTCCTGCTGCATGAGGTCCTGATACTGCTGGGCGGCCTCATCGGCGTTGCTCGGCTTGGCCGATGTCGTGGCCGTCGTGTCGGGGGTCGTGCTCGTGGTCTCCTCCTTGGTGTCGTCAGTGCCCGAGCATGCCGTGAGGCTGACCGTCAGCAAAGATGCAACCAGTACCGTTGAGATCTTCGACATCTTGTTCATTGGTGTTCCTCCATTATCCTTCGATGGTCTTCTTGTCTTCTGTATGCGTCTCTGCACTGTCACAGGGATTCTTCCCCGGCAGGTCAAAGCCATAACTGAAATCGATGGCATCCACGGGACACGCGCTGATGCACTTGCCGCAGCGGATGCACTCGGTGTGGTTCGGCGACTTCCTGATGTCGACGTCCATCTTGCAGGCCTTCGCACACTTGCCGCACGAGACGCATTTGTGCTGGTCAACTTTGATACCCAGAAGCGACACCTTGTTCATCAGCCCATAGAACGCGCCGAGCGGGCAGACCCACTTGCAAAACGGACGGAAGAACAACACACTCAACACTACGACCGCGATCAGCACAAAGAGCTTCCAGGTAAAGAGGTCTCCCAGTGCCGCGCGTAGGTTCTCGTCAACGATGGAGAGCGGAATCGCGCCTTCGAGCACGCCTTGCGGGCAAATGTACTTGCAAAAGAAGGGGTCGCCCATGCCCAGATCGTTGACAACGAGGATGGGCAGCAAGATCACGGTGAGCACCAGCACGACATACTTCACGTACGTGAGCGGCTTGAGCTTCTTCGTGGAGAACTTCTTGCTCGGAATCTTGTGCAGCAGTTCCTGCAGCCAGCCGAACGGGCAAAGAAATCCGCAGATGAAGCGTCCCAACAGCACGCCGAGCAAAATCAGGAATCCCGTTATGTAATACGAGAAGCTGAATTTCGACGAGCCCACAACCGCCTGAAACGCTCCGATGGGACATGCCCCCGAGGCGGCCGGGCAAGAATAGCAGTTCAGACCCGGTACGCAAACGGCTTTGCCTTGGCCCTGGTAGATGCCGCCCTTGAAGAAATTCGGCAGATGGATGTTGGAAATGAGCGTTGCCGCCGCTTGGATCCAGCCACGAAAGCGGCTCAAGAGGCGCGATACTGATTTCTTCTCGTTAGCCAATTCCGATGCACTCCAAACACAGTCGAACCGCCTTGCCCAGTACGATGGTGGCTTCGCCTCGCGCAACGCCAACGCACACCATGGCGATTCCGGCAATGAGCAGGACGACCTGGGACACGGTTTTAATTACTTTGAACAAATCCCACCACTCCCTTCGTTTCGGGGGTCATTACACCACGGCGCATATAAAATCCGTGTTAAGAGAGAAAGCAAATGTGCTGCAGAGGGGCTGCCATGCGTATTTTGGTTGTTGAGGATGAGAAGGCGCTGTGCGATGCAATCGTGCGTAGTCTGAGGCATCTCGCGTATAGCGTCGATTATTGCCATGACGGCCAAGAAGCGCTGGACATGCTTGCCGTTGAGAGCTTTGACCTGGTTGTTCTTGACCTGAACCTCCCTGGGGCAGACGGCATGACAGTGCTGCGGACGCTTCGGAAAACCGACTGCGACACAAAGGTGCTCATTCTGTCGGCGCGTGGCGAGGTCGCTGACAAAGTGAACGGTTTGGATGCGGGTGCCAACGACTATCTCACCAAGCCGTTTCACCTCGAGGAGCTTGCTGCGAGAATACGCTGCCTCACGTTGCGTCGTTTCACGCAAAGCGATGTGGTCCTGACCTGCGGAAACCTTACCTTCGACACAAAGGCGCGCCAAGCCGCCGTCGCTGGGGAACCCTTGTCGCTGACCAAAAAAGAGACGGGCATTCTTGAGTACCTCATGCTCAACCAGGGCCGCCCGGTGAGTCAGGAGGAGCTCATCGAGCACGTGTGGGATAGCTCGGTGAACAACTTCAGCAACTCGATACGCGTGCACATGTCGTCTCTGCGCAAGAAGCTGCGGGCGGCCCAGGGCTTCGACTCCATCCACAATCGCATCGGCGAGGGCTACGTGATGGAGGCCGGCGCATGAAAAAGCTGTCCCTGCAGTGGCGCATCACATTGATGACGGCGCTTTTACTCTGCCTGACCTGCGTGTTGATGAACTTCTTAATCGGCTATTCCGGCAAGCACTACATGGATTCGATCGGCAACGACATATCTGCCTACACCGACGCCGAGCAGGGCGATGCCGGTCCCTTCAACCTCGATACCGAGAACAACAACTATGACCTCATGATCATCGTGAGTGACGCCCAGGAGTCTTTTGGTGCGACGAATTGGCTCATAACGGTGGCAGTGACGCTGCTTGGCGGCGTGCTTGCGTATTTTGTGACAGGTCGCGCCTTGCGGCCGTTGCGCGACTTTACCTCGCAGATTGAAAAGGTGCAGCCGAACAACCTGGCCGAGATGAAGATCACCGAGGACGTGCTGCCGGAGTTTGAGCAGTTCAGCGCCTCGTTTAACGACATGATCGCCCGTCTCGACGAAGGTTTCGCAGCACAGCGGCAGTTCACGGGCAACGCTGCGCACGAGTTGCGCACGCCGCTTGCGCTGATGCAGGCGCAGATGGAGCTGTATGAGGTCGAGCACCCCGATGCCGCCCCCGAGGCGACCGAGTTTCTCAAGCTTTTGCAGGAGCAAACCGGGCGCATGTCGCAGATGACGAAAGCCCTGCTTGAAATGAGTGAGCTCCGCACGATTCCCTGTAACGATGCGATCGAGCTGGCCCCGTTGCTCGAGGAGGTCTGTACCGACCTCGCTCCTCTTGCCGAGAGCAAGGGAATCTCCCTCGTATACGACGGCGACGCGGCGATGGTTGGCAGCGACACCCTCGTGTACCGTGCGGTTTTCAACCTGACCGAAAACGCCATCCGCTACAGCCGGCCTGATACGGTGGTCTGCCTTTCCGCTGCCGAGGAGGGCGACCGCATATGCCTGCGGGTCATAGACGCCGGTCCGGGGATACCCGAGCAATACAGGCAGAGCGTCTTCCAGCCGTTCTTCCGCGTGGACAAGTCTCGCAGCAGGGAACACGGCGGCGTGGGGCTCGGCCTTGCGCTGGTTTGGGAAATCGCGGTGCTCCACGGCGGCACGGCACAAGTTGAGGAAAGCTCCGAGAACGGGACCACCATGCTCATCGCACTGCCGAAACGAGGAATCAATTCGGGTGACGGCGTTGCGTACCCAACTGTCGATAAGAATCTTAAAGGCGATATATAGGCTTCGGCCTATGTCAGATAGGTATTTCAGGGTGTGCGACCGGGTCTTTTGCCGGCATGTGCTGAGAGCTCCAGGGTGACCGGACAAGTTCTTGACAGTGTCCGTTGGGAACTTCGTGGCAGTTGAGCATGGTTTTTTGCAATCTCAGATGGTTGTTGAAAGGGTCAATGAGCAGGCATTTTTGCTTTCATCCAGGGTGAACCTGGGAGTCGATGAAAGGCGTCCTTTCAGCTTCCGACAGGAACCTGAAGCATATTAAGCATTGCGTCTTGCCTGTTGCGCTCCTTTCACGCTCGTTTGTCGCGGCGCCATTCCAATTGGGTCTAGTTTGGTTGTCGGTTTTGTCCACCTTGCCGCCGAATCCCTCCGCGTGTCCTCGCGTAGGCGTTTGGGACAAACCTTGGGACAAATTCGCAAACTATTTCGAAACCGCAAGCCCGCAGTTTCATTTTTGTCCCGGGGACAAAAACGGGTTGGTTTTGAGGCCCTGAAACGTCCGATATGAACGCCAAAACAGCCGACTATCCTCTTCGACACCCGTTTGGCAAAGTGAATCGTAGCCAGTGGCTTTAACGTCTTGCATTTCCGCAGGTCATGAGGGATGCACTCGTCGCCCGCCACGGTGGCTTATACAGCCTCTCGGCATAGAGGGAAACGCCATGGTCACGCTCAACGTCTACGCCGACATCGAGCCGATGTCCAAGATCCAGAACATGCTGCGCGTCTCACCGAGCCTGTGGCGCGGCTACCTCGGCCTGAGGGTGGACCTCGGCCCGATGTTCCAGCAGAAAATCCGCGAGGCGATCGAGACGCTCGAGGATATCGACGACCTTCTGCTGTGTTTCGAGGGATGGGACGGAATCTCGACTCTCGCTAAGTCCACAGGCGCGACTTCGATTACCTTTGTCCCTTTCGCCACCTTTCGTTTGGATATCTGAAAGTCCTGAGCAGTAGCTAAATATGCTAGGTATCTCGGGATAATGCTTTCAGTCGCATACGTGCAAGAGTGTCCGCTGATTGCAACCGGCTGTTCGCCTTCCCACGCCAATGGTGTGCAGACATCTTCGATATTCTTGCTCGTTATGGCGAAAATCACGTCTCCAGGGTTTACCTTTTTCAATTTAGCGTATTGCTCTTCAGATCATCGTGGTGTGCTCGTAGCCGCGCTCCACGAAGAGCCGTTCGGCAACGTCGAGAATCTTCTCGACCGTCTCCTCCGGGTACTTATTGCGTGCCACGGGCACCTCCGTCCTTAGTATCACGATAAACATACTATGAGTGGCGTACGGGTCGAGAAGGGCTAGCGCCAAAAGAGCCCAACGGCCGTTACGGCTTCGTTAGAAACGCGCCCCACTATGGATGGTGAACCCGAAAGGTAAGGTGCGCGGGCACGGCGACTCGGCCTGCGCGCCCGGAAGAGAAAGGACGAACCCATGGGTTACATGCTCGAGACGCGCGGGCTCA
>UQBS01000064.1 GCA_900539345.1 uncultured Coriobacteriaceae bacterium
ACCTTTCCAGGGCCGGAGGGCGGGAGACTCCCACGCGATTAAGTTCGCGTCATATCGTCTAGTCCTCGAGGGCGGCCAAAAGCGCTTCGCGCTGGCGGATGCCCAGGCCCTGGACCCGGCGGGACTCGGCGATGCCGATGCGGTCCATGAGCTTGGCGGCCTTGGCCTCGCCGTAGCCGGGAACGGAGCAGATGAGGTCCTTCACCTTCATACGGCGGGCGACATCGCCCTCCATGTCGAGAACCTCGGCGACGCTGACCTTGCCGGCCTTGATGTCGTCCTTGAGAGCCGCCCTCTCGGTGCGGGCCTTCGCGGCCTTGGCGAGTGCCGCCGCGCGTTCTTCCTTCGTGAGCTCAGGTGTCGTGTTTGCCATAGAGTCTCCTCCCCGTCGAAATCGCAGTACTGGCATCATAGCGCGTTGCACGGTATGAAAAGGTGAACTTTCCAACAAAATGCCTGCAATTGTGGGGGACGGCCTCTCTTTGATGACGGATTGTCCGCAAAGAGCCGCAGGCGTTGCATCCAGGCCAAAGAACCGGTCCGGGTTCCCACCGCAAACCCCCAAAGCCAAAGTGGTGAACAGCCCTTCCAAGGAACCGACCAAACCGCCGTCCTCGATGGCCCCGCACTCGTCGATGCTGGTGCCCGTAGCAGTGTTTGCGCTGTCGACCATGGTCGAAAGGCTGACGTCAGCGCAGCCCTGGGTTTTAGGCGTGAGGGGAGGGGGAGCCTCTGCGATGCAAGCACGTCGAAAGGCCTTCTGTGTTTTGGCGGCGGTCGCGGGGTGCCTTTGGGCGATTGTGGGATATGCGAGATGATAAAAAATATGACATTCCACCAGCTAAACCACCATTTGCGAAGCTTGCGAAAACATGCGAAAATCACACCAGATTGCATTGCTGTAGGGAGTGATTCGCGTGAGGCTTGAGAACCCGTTCACGCCGGGTTCCGGAAGCGCGCCGCCGTATCTTGCGGGTCGCAAGGGGCTGCTCGAGGACATGCATCAGGCCTTTGAGCGAGGCAAGGGCGATCCAAACCTGTCGACCATCATCATCGGGCCTCGCGGTACGGGAAAGACGGCCCTTCTCTCCCGAATTGCGCAGCAACCAAAAGTGCCCGCATCCTGTTGCTGGATGCGGGGCACTGCTTGTTTCACTGGGTTTTCTACTGCCTAACGGCTGTTCAGGACTTACCCCTGCACGTCCTTGCCCAAGTAGCGGGCGCCGTTCTTGGCGGCAAGACGGCCGGAGTTGATGGCCCAGCTTGCCTGGGAGCCGGCGGCAATGCCCACGTCGTAGGTGTCGCCGTACAGGCCGCCCGCGTCAGAGCCGCCGGCGTAGAGGCCGGGGATGACCTGGTCGTTCTCGTCGAGAACCTCGGTCTTGGGCGTCACCTTGATGCCACCGACGGTGGTGAAGTAGCCGTTGAACACCTCGAAGGCGTAGAACGGGCCCTCCTCCAGGGCGTTCAGGTACTCGGCAGGCTTGGCGAAACGGGCATCGGCGCCATCGGCGCAATAGCCGTTGTAGGTGTCCACCGTCTCCTGGAGCTTCTCGGCATCGAGACCGGCTGCCTCGGCCAGCTCGGCGATGGTGTCAGCCTTGAAGATGTAGGGAGCACTGTCCTCACTGGCCATGGCGTCCTCGAGCTGTTCGGGGAGCTTGGAGAGCGGCGTGCCGATGTTCACGTAGACGCCCACGCCCACGTCGGGGCCTTCCTGGGCGTAGCGGTCGAGCAGCGCTTGGTTGCAGATGGTAAGCGTGCGCTTCTGGTTGTGCACGGCGTTGCCTGCGTAGGCGAAGTTCTTGAGGAACATGTTCTCGTTGACGAAGCGCTCGGCGTCCTGGTTCACCCACAGGTGAGGTTGCATGGACGTGGCGGCCTGGATCTCGGAGCCGTAGGAGGTGCCGGGAAGGATGGGGCCGTAGAACATGACGGTACCAGCCTGCGCTGCCAGCTTGCCACCTGCGGCGCGCATGAGCTTGAGGCCGTCGGCATCGCGGCCGGCCATGCCGGAGGGAGTGATGCGGGTGGGGTCGGCACCGTTCAGGTCGCGGATGACGTCGCCGTTGTTGGAGTAACCGCCCGTGCCCACAATGACGACGGGGGCGTTGACCTGCACCACGGTACCGTCCTTGCGCACGGCCAGGACGCCGGAGGCCTTGCCGTCCTCCATGATGAGCTTCTTGCCAGCGCATTCGAGCTCGACCTGGATGCCGAGGGAGTCGGCGGCCTCGCTGAAGGACTTCATAAACGTGACGCCCGTGCCCTCGGCACCGTTGCCCTCATAGACGTGCCAGCAGTTGTGGGAGTCACCCAGGGACTGCACGTGGTCGAACACGACGCCCAGCTGCTCGAGCCAGTCGACCGTCTCGGCCGTGCGGGTGAAGAACTCCTCGTAGAGCTGGGGGTCCGGGATCCAGTGGTGGTAATCGAGGCACTCGATGATGACCTCGTCGGCCGTGAAGGTTTCACCGGCCTCGTCCTGCCAGTGTGACCCGACGGCGAACAGGCCCTCGGTGCCGATGAACGAGCCGCCGACCATGGCCTGCTTCTCGAGAACGACGGCCTTGAGGCCAAGCTGGGTAGCCTGGATAGCTGCGGCCAGGCCGGTTCCACCGGCACCGAGCACGCACACGTCGGCGTCGATGGTCTCCGTGGGCTCGCCAGGCTCCTCGATGGCCCAGGCGTCGACCTTGGCTGCCTCATCAGCGCGCGCGGGCGTGGTTGTGCTCAGGGCTGCGCTTGCGGCGCCGACCATGGCTGCCGAAGCGGCGCCGGCCACGAACATCCTGCGCGACACCTGGCTTGCGACGTTGTTTCCGTACATGGGAACCCCCTTGGATTCGTTGGGGACGGTCGTGAGACCGCCAGCCTCTCTGTGATGTCGACCTGTCTAGGTGACGCCATGCACAATACAGGCAGGCTTGCGATTTGGGGGCCAAGGGAGGCCAACCGATGGTTGCCGACTGGCAAGCGTTTGTTAAATGGGCAGGTCAGAAAGTGTTTTGCGCAATGCGTGACTCGTGCGTACAATGGCTGTTGCTGTCGGAAGGGGGCCGGCTATGAACCTGGCACAGCTCGAATACTTCGAGGCCGTATATGCGAGGCGTTCGTACGCCACTGCGGCAAAAGATATCCCGATGTCCCATCAAGGCCTGCTTAAGTCCATGGTCGCCTTGCAGGGCGAGCTGGGCGTCCCGCTGTTCTGCACTGCGGAAGGGTCGAGCACGGTGACCCCTACGTCCTATGCAGAGGCGTTCCATGCTTTTGCGGTCGACGTGCGGGCCAGGCAATCGGCGCTTGAGACTGAGTTCGAGCGTATATCCCGTGCGGGGAACACCATCCGCTTGGGGGCCTCGACGGGTGTTCTGGGGATGTTGGGCATCAGTTTCCTGGGAACGTTTAGGGAGGGGAACCCACAGGTCGATGTCATCGAGGAAGAAGTCGCCGACCTGCGTTGCGATGCAGGTCTCGCCAATGGGGAGTTTGACCTGGCGCTGACGGTGCTTCCTTACGACGGAGCCTTTGAGACGCGGCCCCTATACGAGATGGACCGATATGTGTGGGTGCCGCGCACGGATCGCCTGGCAAAGGCCGAGTGCGTTCGCATTGAGGACCTGGCAGGCCGCCATGTGGGTGTGATGGGGCCGACGTTCAAGAACTACGGGGGCCTTCTCGACCTTGCTTCCGCCCACGGTGTGGAGTTCGCCTCCGTGGACACCGCCTCCGAGATGCTCTGGCTCAGCCGATACGCGCACAATGCAGGTTGCGTGGCCTTTTCCGCCAAGCACGTGGCGAGCTTGTTCGACCAGGACAGCCAGATTGTGGCACGTCGCTTCGAGGGGCTGCCCTGGGGTTTTGGCATCTCGTGGTGCAAAGGTCGTGCGCTGTCTGAGCAGGAAGAAGCCCTGGTCGCGCACTGCACGTCGTACGCCCGACGCCTCGCGGGTCGCGGAGTCGAGGGGTTCGTCGCGGGGTAGGGGGGTGTCCGGCTACCTGACCATCAGGGGATATGAGGAGCGCGGACGCCGCCGTTCCTACACCCTGGGCTTTTCCAACCACGAGGTGGAGGATGGGTTCAATGTCTGGCAACGTTGTGATTGCCGAGCTTAAGGCTGTGGCTGGCGTATAAGGCCGCACCTGACCCGCGCAACCGATAGGGCCACCGCGCGTTATGGTGACGCTGCGACGGCCCCATTGATTTTGGATGTGAGCAGGCGAATCTAGCCGGCTCGTTAGCTGGCTATATCTCTGCGAGCGCTTTGCCCACGGGCATGCCTGCCGTGGCGCAACGGCCGGTGCATCCTACAGGCAGCTTATGCCAATGGCGGCCTGGCAGAGAGCTCTTCTTTTGGCGTTCCTGCCTGTGCCATGCATTGAATCATCAAGTCTTTTGCCGAATGGACTCCGACTTTGTTGTAAATGCTTCCGATGTATTCCTTCACGGTCCAGCTGCTGAGTGCGAGCTTATCGGCGATCTGTGCTCGCGTAAGCCCAAGCAGTAGCAGGCGCAGGGCCATCGGTCTCACGGGGAGTGAGGCCATATCTCGCGGCGGTCTCAAGGCATACCCTCGATGAACGTTCGTCGTATCTTTCATTTTCAAGCAAGACTTTTGCGGTGAACGTCGCCGCCGTACTGCTTAATGAGGGTAGGGCTGGGATGACCGCAACGACGCTTGTAATTGCAATGCCCATCATGAACTGCCAGAGAAACCCATTTCCACTGGCATTTACTATTGAGGCTAAGCCCATGTCAGAACAAACGCAGACTATATAGATGGCGTAGTTTGCAGGCATTACGTCTGACATTGCCAAGTTCTTCTCATGACATATTTCCACCGAAAGTAACGTTATGGCAACGCCTTGGATGATTACAACTGCTTGGCATAGGGCGGCAAGAATGCCTGGCGCAAAGCCCTGAAGGACTGGAGCAAAAGCAAATACTATGCCAGCGATTACGAGGGCGATTCTGATAAGAAGCCCGAAACGCAAGGTGGCGCCTTTGCTCGCCAGAAGGGACAAAGCAGTGAGGCCCGCACAGGTACAAAGGACGGTAAGAACCAGTGCCCAAGAAAATGATCCGGATTGGTATCCGCCTAAAAAATAAGCCATCCCATTTGCGAGGCTTGTGGCAATGCCGAAGCTTGAGACGAGACTGACAATATAGACCGAGAGACGATAGGGCCTTGCCCCGTGACGGTTATGGTCTTCGGGGATCGCAGGGGTGTCCTTGCGTGCTCGATGAAATGCCAGCTGAACGGCAGAGGCAACCAAGGTGCCGCCGATCAAAAGGGCAGTTTGGGACAATGCCGTCTGCGCCTGGGCCGCAAAACACATCGGTATGTAGCTGAGTAGCGTACCGACGGAAATCGCAAGCATGCTGATTCCTGGCCCGTGCTGATGATAGAGGGACAGGAATGATTTGAACCATGCCAGAAGTGGGATGGATGATGCCAGGCCGGTTGCGAAGGAAAGAAGGTACGACGCTTCTACCGATGAATCAAACAGGAGTCCGAGAAGTGCGAATAAAGCGATGGACGCATAGCTCAAGGCAATGCCAGCCGGCCCGGTGATATGGACTCCATGCCTATGGAGTGCCCTGATGGCGAGACAGCCAATGCCGGTTGCGCAAACAAGCAGCAGGAAACAGAGCCATGTCTCGTTGGCATTGAGGCCAATTTGGGCAAGGAATGCTCTGCGGACGATGCCGTTATAGCAGCAAGCGTGATAGGCGCCATATCCAATGCCCAAGATGGCAATAGCCAGCGCATCCGGGCGCTGCGCCGTTTTGGTTGTACAGCAGTACATGCCTCCTCCTTCTCCCGTCTGGCATTTTAATCGTTTATCTGCCTTTTTGCTATCAACCCCCCAAGTGGGCGGTGTCAATTTCCAATGCGCTGGGGGGAGGACGCGGATGGCTCGATTGGCGTCAAATAGCATCCGGAGGCGCAGTGAGGCCTGGGAGACGTCGCTGTGCAAAGGGAGAGAAAGGATTTCGAAATGCATGGCATGACGCGTAGAAACTTTGTGGGTGCTGCGGCGGCAATGGGAGCATCTGCATGCGTGGCCGGTAATGTCGCCCATGCCGATGAGGTGCCTGCGGTTGCGACGGCGAAGGGATCGTACGCCGACGGGGCCCCTGCCGATCTTGATTGGAAGGGCACGCCCGAGGATTTGTTCGAACTGGGTACTTCGACCATGCCGCTCGAGGAGCTCAATCGCCGCCGCCAGGCCTACTTGGACGCGCAGGTGGACTTTGTTGGCGAGGACGGAACCGTTATCCCCGCCTGGGCCGTAAAGGTGCGCTGCCTTATTCATTCCTACGGCATGGGCTGCGGAAATACCGCTGTTGTCGCGACGTACGATGACATTCTCGCGACGTTCGACGAGGACACTGCCCAGGCTTACATCGAGACGCCTATGGGCGTTGCGTTCACCAAGCTTGACTTTAGCGAGAAGACGGGTCGCTCGATGGAGGAGTGCGAGGAGCTCTGCGAGTACTTCGCCGACCACGGGTATCTTTGCCGCGAGGAGACCAATGAGGGTGTGCGGTACCATCACGTGCCCTTCTTCCAGGGTGTTGTGGAATACCACATGTGTGAGGTCCTCGACGATCCTCTGAACTACAACCTGGGCGTTTCGGGCGTCGACATGCTTCCGCAAGACATGCAGACCACTGGTACCCCTACGTTCTACGCAATTCCTTGCGATAAGTCGGTCGTGGCCGAGGACGCCGGTGTGCTTCCTTATGACGACATCGAGAAGCTTGTTGCCGAGCAGACGACCTTTGCCATCGCTCCCTGTTATTGCCGCTATACGGCGATTGTGAAGCAGATGACGGCCGAGGGCAAGGTCGCGGGCGTCGACTTCCCCAAGCTCGAGGACTTCGCATCCGGTGAGTTCGAGGAGTACTTCTCGCCCCTGTGCGACCAGCGCGTCGAGACCTGCCTCATGATTGGCGAAGAGGCCGATTATTGGATGCACTTGGGAATCGCCCGCCCCATCACCAAGGAGCAGGCCCTCGAGTACATGCAGCGTTCCCGTGACGATGGCTTTATCTTGGAGAAGAACTTCTCCAAGCATATGGGAACCATCTGTTCGTGCCATGCGGACTCCTGCGGCATCATCGCCGAATGGATGAGCCTGGGCAGCCCCGAGGCGATCGGCGCCAGCCAGCCCTTCACGCAGATCAGCCACTATAACCTCGAGGTCGATACCGACGCCTGCCTCAAGTGCGGCACATGCGCCGAGCGCTGCCCGCTGCACGCTATCACGATGGACGAGGCCACGGGGCTGCCCGTGGTGAACGAGATGTGCTTCCGCTGCGGCCAGTGCGCCTGGGTTTGCCCTGTTGGTGCCCGCAAGCTGGCGGAGCGCCCGGCCGAGCTCAACGCCCCCCTTCCGCATGACTTCCTCGATGACGACAACGTCAAGGCTGCTTACAGGTTTGAGGCGGGCTTGATTAAGTAAAACCAGACAACGACATTATGACCCATGAGCCCCGTCGTCCATCCCCCTGCGGACGGCGGGGCTTGTCGTAGATGTCCGATCGTATTTCCTAACGGAACGGTCGTTTTCACAACGCCTGCCAGTGCGTTATCACCCACCTTGATTCGATTGCTGTCGACCCCAGCGCCCCATTTCGTATCGGCGGTGGCGGCGTCCGTTTTCTGTCGCGCGCACGGTTGCCGACACATGCGAAAAAATGCCCGCTAAACCTGGGCGGCAGAATCTGCCACCTGAGTTTAGCGGGCATTTTGTCTTAATGAGGCTGTCAGGTGAACGCATGCGGCCTTGGGATTGTGCCTACCGGGATCGTCCGATGTCCAGTGACGCCGGTGGGCATTGCCCGCAAGGCGCATGGTCCTGGGGGACGAAAAGGGGCGAGGCCCGCCTCTCTCGAGAATGGCCCTCGCCCCAGCGGGGCTTCAGCCAGACGCAGCTGAGTGGTCCGGGGCCACTGGGGGTAACGCCTCGGCGGTCCTGGGGCGCGTCACCTGGGAAAACGATGAACAAGCGGGCGGTTGGGTTCTCCCATTGCGGCGCTGGCAGAGAGCGTGTTTGGTGAGGCCGTCCGCGCTTGATCGCCGTTGTTCTTGTTGGCGGCGGCTGCTCTCGATGCCGGTCGCCCAGAGCGAGGGCCCACCTTGCCGGGTGACGCTTGGTGCTACGTAGGTCGATTCCGGGGCCTTTTTGGCAGCGAAGCGAGTTTCGGTGCAGTTTTCCCAGCCCTACTGGCAGACAAACGAGTTTCGGAGTAGTCGAAACACTCCCTGCGCGTCCCATGGGACCTTTCTGGAGGAATATGAGGCCTCAAACGGGACGTTTCTCACCCATTCTGCTGTTTTTACAACAGAATTCCAAGCCACGCAGGCCCAAACGGCTTTCTGTTGATCGCGTGTCGAATTGTGGTGTATGGGCAAGCCCGGCCCCGCCGGGAATCGTCGCGCCAGAGGCTACTCCTTCTTCCCGTAGCGGTCAACTATCGACCTCACGATCCCGTCCGCCGTGGCCTCCGCCTCGGCGATGGCGCGCGCCAGCGCCCCGTCGGGCGCCGGCGCCCCGGGGGCCTCCCAGGCCCTGGCCGCGGACCCCGGCGAGAAGACGCGGTTGTGGGCCCAGCCGTCCTCCTCCTCGAGCATGACGGCCCCCACCAGCCGCAGCAGGCTCTCCCTGGAGGGGAAGGCCTGCACGGAGCGGTAGCGGCGCCTGATCTCCCTGTTGGCCCTCTCCTGCACGTTGTTGGTGCGCACCCTGGCCCAGTGCTCGCGGGGCAGCGAGAGGTACTGCTGGGCGTCCCCCGCCGCCCCCTCCAGCACGTCGGCCGCCGCCGCCTCGCCCGCCGCGCGGATCGCGTCGCAGGCCCTCGGGTACAGGGCGCGGGCCACGAGGGCGTCGCCCTCGGCGAAGACGGCCTTGGCCAGCTCGCGCACCACGCGCTCGTCGGCGCGCCTCTTGACGGCCCGGGAGACGTCGCGCTGCAGGTGCACGGTGCACCTCTGCCAGGCGACCCCCTGGAAGACCTCGGAGAGGGCGCGCGCGAGCCCGGCGTGGGCGTCCGAGACGCACAGCACCAGCCCCGACAGGCCCCTGGCGCGTATGGAGGCCAGGAAGGCCCTCCAGTCGCCGTAGCTCTCCGTGTCCACGCAGTCCAGGCCCACCAGGCGCTTGCGGCCGTCCTCGCCCAGGGCGATGGCGGTCACGACGGCCTGGGGGACCGAGCGGCCGGAGACCCGGCACCTCACGTAGGTCGCGTCCACCCACAGGTAGCAGTACCTCTGGTCGGACAGGTCGCGCGAGCGCAGCCCGTCCACCTGGGCGTCGAGCCCGGCGGTGAGCCTGGAGACCTCGGAGGCCGACAGGCTCGACACCCCCAGGCTCTCGGCCAGCAGCGCCATGTCCCTGGTCGACACGCCGTTGACGTAGGCCTCCACCACCAGGGCGGCCAGGCTCGCCTCCACGCGCGACCAGCGCGACAGGACGGACCCGGGGTAGTACGTGCCCTTCCTGAGCTTGGGCACCTCGAGCTCGACGTCGCCCACCCCGGTCTTGAGCGTGCGGGGCCTGTAGCCGTTGCGGGAGTTCGTGCGCCCCTCGGAGCGGCTCCCGTAGGCGGCCCCGCACGCCGCGTCGGCCTCCGCCGACATCAGCGCGTTGAGGGCGAGCCTCATCACCTCGGCCCCGAACTCCCTCAGGTCGCAGCACTCCGACATGAGGGCGAGCAGCGCCTCGCCCGCCTCGGGGTTGCCCTGTAGTACACTTCTCATCGCGGTCATCTTCCGGTCCCTTCCTCGTCATCCTAATCCAACGACGATTCTAGGCCGGCCGGGCCGCGCGAGGGGGCGGGGGCATGCCCCCGCCCCCTCGTACACCATTTCTCGGCACGCTACCTTTCTGTTTCAGGAATCATTACTCCGAAACTCGTTTCGCTGCCATTGGGGACCCCGAGACTACTCCGAAACGCGATTTGCTGCCAGCGCGACCCTAGGAGACGATGAACGAGCCTCCCGACGATCCCTCCCAGGCCGGTTTTCGGCACCGGGTGGGAGGGATTGCGGTTGGGGCTAGTTGTTCATCGCTTAGAACTTACCAGCGGCCAGGTCGCGGCCGAGCAGGTAGCCGAACGTGATGCAGTTCAGGCCGTAGCTCATGCCGGGGATCGCGAAGTTATAGTTGTTGGCGTACATGTTGCCCATCATCTGGCCGACGTTGAAGAGGCCCGGGATGGGGCGGTCGTCGGCGTCGCACACCTGGGCGTTGGCGTTGGTGTTGAGGCCGGCCTCGGTGGACATGAACATGGGGTAGTTCATGGCGCAGTAGAAGGGGCCCGCCGGGTCGATGCGCACCAGGTAGTCGGGGTTCTTGTGGAAGTCGAGGTCCTCGCCGAGGTCGACGAGCTCGTTGTAGCGGTCCACGACGGCCTGCAGCTTGTCGGCGTCAAGGCCGTGGGCCTCGGCGAGCTCGGCGAGCGTGTCGAACTTCTCGCACTCGGTGTCCCACTTTGCGATGACCTCGTCGGCGGTGGCGGCGGGCACGTCGTAGCGGGTGTTAAAGTAGTAGAACTCACGGCCGGTGTCGATGACGTCCTGGGCGAAGTTGGCCGTCCAGATGCCGTAGGCGAGGCGGCCGGGCTGCTGGAGCAGGTGGTTGGCGGTGTAGGGCGAGCTCACGTCCTCGCGCTGGTAGCGCTCGGTGTTGAGGTTGACGTTGAGTCCCTGGTGGAACGTCAGGGGCTCGTTGGAGCCGGACCAGGCGCCCTGCATGATGGGGGCGGCGGAGCACTTCTGCCAGGAGGCGCCGGCCCACAGGCCCATCTTCTGGCCGTCGCCGGCGTAGATGCCGGTCAGCGCGAAGCCGGTGTTGTAGTCGACGTCCACGGGGTCGGTGCCGACAAGCGGGATGACCTGCGGGATGTACTTGGCGACCATGTTCTTGTCGGCGCAGAAGCCGCCCGTCGCCATGACGACGTACTTGCCCCTGTACTCGACGTAGCTCTCGTCGGCGTTCTGCGCGACGACTCCCACCACGGCGCCGGACTCGTCCTTGACGAGCTGCTTGGCCACCACGTTGTACTGGATCTTGACGCCGTTCTCCTCAGCGAACTTGGCGACCGCCTCGACGGCGTTCTGCTGGCCCGTGGAGGCCGAGCCCTCGCCGTCGCCGGCACCGAATGCGATGGCGTAGTTGGGGCCGCCGTCGTTGATGTTGTCGCGCTCGAGGAAGACCTCGACGCCCTTGTCGCGGACGAGGTCGATGAGCCAGTTCATGGCCTCCTCGGAGTTGTTGTAGGCGCGCATCCACATCTGCTGGTCGATGGTGTAGGACGCCGCGCGCATCTCCTTATAGAAGAAGGGGACCGGGTCGAGCCTCTCGATGCCGTACTCCTCGATAACCTTGTTGTAGGCGGAGAAGTTGGAACCGCCGCGGGAGATGGGCGTCGCGGAGGCGGTGAACAGGGTGACCGAGGCACCCTGCTCGGCTGCCGAGGCGGCCGTCACGAAGCCGGCCATGCCGCCGCCGATGACGATGACGTCGTCCTCGATCGTCTCGGCGATCTTCTCGGCGGGGATGGGGTCGGGTGCGATCTCGAACGCCCAGCGGGGCTCGCCGTTGGCGATGTCGATGACGTAGCCGGGGTCGGTGGCGATGCCGTTGACGTTGGTGAGGGCGAGGTTCTGGGCGTCGCTCATCGCGGTGTCGGAAGGCACCGAGTCTGCCAGGGCGCTGGCGGCACCGGCAGCGGCGACCGTTGCCATGGAGGCACCTGCGAGGAAGGAGCGGCGGGAGAGCTTGTTCATGGAATCCTCCTAAGTCCGTCGGGGCACCCCCTCGTGCCCCGCTGAGCAAAATGTACCGCCTGGTCGCCGCCCCGGGCAGTTCCTGTTGGTTGCCGTGGCTTGCAACCAAAGGTTGCAAGTCTCCCACAGGCTGCTATCCTACGGACATGGCTGAAGGGGGCCGGGGATGGACATTCGCGATATACAGATAGTGATGGCCGTGGCGGCGGCGAAGAGCTACAACAAGGCGGCGGACATGCTTGGCGTCACCCACCAGTCGGTGTCCAAGGCGATGAGCCACATCAACCGCCAGGTTCGAAAACCGCTGTTCCGACGCGAGGGCACAAAGCTTGCCGCGACCGACTTCGGGCTTGAGTTCCTGCGCGACGCAGCTGGTCTTGAGCAGGCGTTCGCCGAGTTCGAGCGGAGGTACGCGGCGCTGCCGCACCGGGCCGCTGGCGAGGGGGAGCTCTCGGTCGCCCTCGTCACAGGGGGCAAAGCCGGGCTGCCCGCGGGCTTCTTCGAGGCGTACACCGTGGCGCACCCTGGCGTGGCGCTCGTCATCGAGGAGATGAACTCCGACCGGGTGCTCTCGGCCGTCAAGGCTGGGGAGTTCGACGTTGGTGTGCTGGGCACGCACCCCAGCCTGCTGGCGGGCTTCGAGAGCAAGGCAATCGTGCGCATGGGGGTCTGGCTCGCGGTTCCCGAGGGGCACCCCCTTGCGAAGGCGCCCATCGAGCGGGGCGTCCGGCATGTGGGGCTGGGCGCGCTCGACGGCCTGCCCATGGTGACGGCGGGGGCGACGAATCACCTCCCTCGTTTTGTCATGGGGGAGTGCCGCCGGGCCGGGGTCGCCCCCAACGTCGTTGCCACCGCGACCGACGGCGAGTTCATGAGAAGCTTGAGCCGACAGCACGGGGCGGTGTGCTTCGCCTTCGACCCGCGCATACGCAAGCCGCCGGAGGGGTGCGTTGCCGTCCGCGTCGACTTCCCGGGCTCGGACGAGTTCGGGACCTACGCTGTGCGCGGGGCCGGCGCGGCGCACCCCTCGGCAGCGCAGGCGTTCTGGGACGAGCAACTCCCGATGATCGGGGAGTGAGGGGTTCAGCTCGCGAGGTTTACTGGCGGTTTTGGCGTCGAGGACTGGTTGCTCTGCCCTGTCTCCCAGGGGGGATGCTGCGGAGCATATTGAGGATACGGTCCTCGATTGGGGATGGCCATTGCAAAGCATCCTATTGAGCATTTTTACTCAGTATATTGAGTAATTTTACTCAATATACGAAACGGGCCAAGATTTATGCAGGCCGCGCATGCCAGTTGGGCCGCCGCGCGGGCATTGCCGCACGGGTGCTGGCGCACGGACGTTGCGCCGTCCGGCCGCTGGCGCCCCGCCCATCCATCATCCGAGCTCGAACGCGCCCACAAGGCCGCCTTTTCTGCCCAATCGAAGGTAGGCGTGGGCGACTGTTGCCAGCTCGCAGCCGCCAACGAGCGCCTCGGCGCCGACGTCACAGCGCGCCAATAGGCTTTTCTCTTCGAAGGGTCGGTATTCGAGAGAAAGGCGTGGTTGATGGCGGGAATTGGTGGCGTTTCCACGGGCGTTGTGGGCGGGGTTTATGGGTACGCGCGCGTGAGCAGCAAGGAGCAAAACCTCGACAGGCAGCTGGAGGCCCTGGCGGCTTTCGGCGTGGCTGCGGAGAACGTGTTCGCGGACAAGGCCAGCGGCAAGGATTTCGAGCGGCATGCGTGGAAGGCGCTGCGGGAGCGGCTCTCGGCGGGCGACGTGCTCGCGGTAAAGAGCATCGACCGGCTTGGGCGCGACTACGACGAGATCCTGGAGCAATGGCGCTGGCTCACCAAGGAGGCGGGCTGCGCCGTGGTGGTGCTCGACATGCCGCTTCTGGACACGCGCGACGGCGGCCGGGGCGTGACGGGCAGGCTGATCTCGGACATTGTGCTGCAGCTTCTGAGCTACGTGGCGCAGGTGGAGCGCGAGAGCATACGCCAGCGGCAGGCAGAGGGCATCGCATGCGCGAAGGCGCGCGGCGTGCAGTTTGGGCGTCCGAGGAAGAAGAGGCCGCGTGCATACAAGGCGGCCAGCGCGGGATATTTGGACGGTTGTCTGACGCGCAAGGAGGCGGCCGAGCGCTGCCGTGTGAGCACGTCCACGTTTGACCGATGGGTGCGTGAGGACGGGTTCGTCAAGCAGCCCGACGGCGATTAGTCGTGGGACGAGGCGGCAACGCTCAAGGATGTTTGCCCAGGCTAAGAAGTTTGCTCGTAATGTGTTTGAGAGCCTTCAAATCCGAAGGCGCGACGCGGCTCAAAAGGCCTGAACGTAGAAAACACAGCAGCGGCACAACTGATAAAACCGCAGCTCACGGCCGCGATTTCGCAGCGCAAAAAGTACACTTTTCCACTTCTCAATAACTGGAGCATTATACACGACCGCCCGAGGACAAAACCGCAGGTCGCCTTCCTTTTGTTACATCCAACTTAGTTTTTCTTACCCCTTGTCAAAAAGTGTACTTTTTGACGACTTCCGCAGCGGATGCGCGCAACCGGACCGACGGGGACGGGCTGCGCACGCGTCGCATGGGGCCGCCGGGTGCGCGGAAAGGGTCTGGTTCGATGGGTTCGACGCTGTTGGAGAGGGAGCACGTGGCGCGCATGCCCCTGCCTTGCGGCAGGAGGTCGCCGCGCGGCCGCAGCCGCTGGTACGTGCTGCACGTGTCCCAGGGCACGGAGGCCCCCACGGCCGAGAAGCTCAACCGGATCCTCGGCGGCACGTGCCTCACGAGGGCTTTCGCCCTGCGCAAGGAGTGCCGGATGAAGCGCCAGGGGAACTGGTTCCTGGTGACCAAGCCCATGTGGCCGCAGTACCTGTTCGCCGAGAGCGGCGACGCGGCCGCGCTGGTGGACGCGCTGCGCACGCTGAGCTTCCGCGTGGAGCCCGCCGGCCTGGAGGGCCGCGGGGTCGTGCCCCTGGACGACGGCGTGCGCGCGTGGCTCGAGGCCAGCGCCGACTCCACCTGGTGCGTGCGCTCCAGCGTCGCCGAGATCGTGGGCGGCGAGCTGCGCGTGACGTCCGGGCCGCTCGTGGGCCAGGAGGCGCGCGTGCTGAAGGTGGACCGCCACAAGCGCACGGCCCTGGTGGCCATGGGCGACGGGCCCAAGGCGCCCGTCGAGGTGCTCGCCATTGACGTGCCGGTGAAGCGGTAGCGCGCATGCGGGCGGTTTTCAAACGAAGCGCATCGAAGGAAGCAAGCGAGTCCCGCACATCCCGCGGGGGCCGATTTTTGGCGACTGATTTTGAGGAGGGTTCTGGCGTGAAGGGAGGCACCAGGTAT
>UQBS01000065.1 GCA_900539345.1 uncultured Coriobacteriaceae bacterium
GAACTCGCCCTTGATGCTGTAGCCGGGGCCGCCCGTGCCCATGCCCTTGGGGTCGCCGCCCTGGATCATGAAGCCGGGGATGACGCGGTGGAAAATAACGCCGTCGTAGTAGCCCTTGTTGATGAGGCTGATGAAGTTGTTGACGGTGTTGGGGGCAATCTCGGGGTAAAGCTCGGCCTTGATGGTGCCGCCGTCTTCCATCTCGATGGTGACGATGGGGTTCTGTGCCATAGCGCACGCTCCTTAAATCACGGGTCCGATACACACGCGTACAACGATACCCCAAACCAGCGCCTGGCAAAACGTCTTTCTTGCCAAGGGCGAAAGATTCCGCTCGCAAACTAAGGAACGCGAGCCCAACCGAAGAGACGGTTTGCCAAACGCGCCGTCTGTCAGGCGAAAGTTTGACCCGATGAATATCCGCTTTCTCGAGTGGGGACCCTCGTCCAATGAGTCATTTGCTCCCGCGGATGGGGATCACAGCCTGGCAAGCGCCTCGTCTCCTTGTACGGGGAGCCCAGCCCCAACGACCACCCTATTTCTCGAGTGGGGACCAACAGAAGGGAGACGGACTTTCGCATCGCTTTACTGCGCCTTCTTCGCCTACCTCTTTTCCACGAACAGCCAAATGGCGGCCAATGCGGCAACCGCAAGGACCGCGAACACAAGATAGTACGCAATGCCCCAATCGTAGTTCGCGCTCGGAACCACCCCGCGACTTGCATAATCGGCGTTTTGCAGGCTAAAGATGCCAAAGACCAGCGCATCAAAAACAAGCGCGCCAATCGGACGCTTCTTTGCAAAACACAGCGACATGAGCAAAGCCGCCGCGCCCATCGCTACAACAAGACCCATATAGATGCCAGAAAGCTGCTGGTAGCTGTGCGCGGCAAGTGCCAAATAAGCACGCGCGAAGTCAACGAGTGACATGTTCGCCATTTGGTCGGAGGTCAAATCAAGACCCTGCATAACAGACTGACCAGAGTAATTCCCCAGATACGCCACCCCGTCAGACGTTGCCGTTGCATACGGCAAAAAGAGCGCGACCACCATCAGCGCCGCGCAGACGATGCCAACGATAACCGGAATCGACTTCTTCCCTGCATGCTGCTGCAGTTCCTGGCTTTCTTGCATGGTTTCCTCCTTCAACGCGATTACGACGCCGGGGATTCTAGGCGTCGACCCGCGTGATTTCCTCAGTTGGCAACTGAGGAAATCAACTAGTCGCAGACCTACACTGAACCACGGCGAGGCCGTTCACGGCACGCCACCCAACCATCTCGGATATGGAGGCAAGGGATATGAACAGATTCGCTCAAGAGGAATGCATCTCACGCCGCGCCATCGTTGGAGCAGGACTTTTTGGACTTCTAGCAGCAGGAATGGGAACCTGGGATGCCGCATGCGCCTTTGCCGACGAGAACGTCGAACAGGGCACCCAGCTTGTCGACCTCACCGCGCTGAGCAACGAGGATTTGCTTGCGTTGGAGGCGAACCTTCGGGCTGAGAAGATACGCCGGCAGATGAACACTGCAGTCGTTCCGCAAGGTTATTATATCGCTGGAACCGACTTTGCCGCTGGCACATATACGGTAAGCGCAATTGCAGACGGGAACGACCACGGAAGAGACGTTGCCGTTTATGAAACGCAAGATAGGTCCAACCAAATCTCATGGGACTACATCGATGGGGGCGAATCAGTCAAGATATCCCTGGTAGACGGCAACCTTTTGAGCCTGCGCACCGGCAACTTCGTCCTCTCTCCCTTCACCATCGACTTCGGCGACGCTGCTAGCGCCGAAACCGCCGACCCGCAAGAACAACCAGCAGCAGGGGCTGGCGGTGCCCAGACTTCAGGCGAAGTCACTCCCGAGTTCAAAGAGATGATGGACAGCTATGAGGCGTTTATGGACCAGTACTGCGACTTCATGGTGAAATACGTCAACGCAACGAGCTCGGGCGATTCCGCGACGCTGCTTGCCATGACCGCCGACTATGCCAGCCTCGTTCAGCAGGAGCTCGACTGGGCAAGCAAGATAGACGGCATCGACGAAAACACGCTCAGCCCCGCCGACGACGCCTACTACCTTGAGGTTCAGGGACGTGTCCTCAAAAAGCTCGGCGAGACGGGCGTTTCGCTGAGCTAAGGCACTCGCAAGCGCCCAGCCACACGCAACCCGATAGGCCCGGCCGTCCGGATTCTCACCCAGGCGGTCGGGTTTTTGCGGCTCAAACCCCTTCATCCGTGCGAGCCCGCCTCCGCGTGTCGCAAAAAACAGCGCATGTTTGCGTTTTAATTTCCGCAGCCCCCGAATCAGCCCATATCCGGCAGTAGCACACGTCATCTACCTGGGAAAACTTCAGAGGCGTCCAACGCCCTAAAGCCTCACTGAGATTAAAACGCAAACGTACGCAAATTTTTCCGCCCACACAAAGGCCCGCGCCCCGACCAGCGCAATCCGGTCGGGGCGCGGGCCTCATTTAGCCGCATCGCAGGACATCGCACGCATCGCAGCCTCAGCTGCACTGCATGCCAGCCACATCGCATGGCTCCAGCACATGCGCGTCTCCACCTGCACTGCATGTCAACTGCCTGGCACAAGCTTCTAAACGCGAGCATCGCCGCCATAGCTCCGCCACATGCCAGCCACATCGTGATGGAGGGCCACATACAGGTGTCTCCGCCTTAGCCCGCGCTGCATGTCAGCCACGTGGCATGGCTTCACTACACGGATGCCGCGACCCTAATTGCACCGCATTCCAAGCTGCTCAAGCGCCTCTTTTATCCCTGCACGCGATCCTGCGCGTAGGCATGGTCGGGACCCCACAGGGGCACGGGGTACTCTTCGCCCATGACGTCCTTGGCAGCCAGCCAACCCGAGACGAGGTTGTGCGACAGGTTCAGACCGCCGTAGTACTGCGCGTACATACCGTTGAAGAATCCGCCGTGGTCCAGGCCGACGACCTTGAGGCCCTCGATCCTCTTGCCCTCGGGCGTAAGGGGCGCGTAGGTGTTGTCCACACGCACGCCGCCGAGCGTGGAGAGAAGCCATCCGGCCAGCTTGCAGGCGTAATAGGGAGGCTCGTCGATGTTGGACAGGCGCCAGGGAGCCTTGCCGTAATCGAGGTCCCAGCCAGCGGTGGCCATCTCGTTGTAGCGCTCCACCTGCTGCAGGAACGCCTCTTTGGCCTCGGCGTCAAAGCCCATGGCGTCGGCGAGCTCCTCAAGGGTATCGCACTTGATGAGGTTGCCGTTTGCCACGTTGGGCTCGATGTATACCTCGTTCCACATGTCGGCGTCGGTGCACGGCCAGAACTGGCCAAGCAGCAGGCAGTTCTTGGCGCCAGGCTTGGCAACAACGCGCGAGCAGATGGTGGTGTCGAAGCTTACAACATCGTCCCAGCTAGAAGCATCAAAGACCTGCCAATAGAAGCCACCGGGCTGCTGGGCGCCCAGGTTGAACACGACATCGTAGGGGCCGTCCTCGTTGCAGAAGCGCTTGCCGAACTGGTTCACGCGCATGAACGGCTGCGAGCCGGGCCACCAGAAGCGGCTGTCCTCGCCACCCTGGCCGTCCCAACCGATACCGCCGTTCGTGTCGTTGCCCGTGATGCAGCCGCGGTCGAAAATGTTGCAGCTACCAGCCATGTCATGGTCGATGTCGGCGCCCGCCCACACTGCCATCTTGATGCCGTCGCCGTTGCGGCCGTCGCCACCCATGTGGTTGGAGCAGAACTTGTGCGCCTGCACGTTGAGCTGGTCCATCATGTCCTTGTTGCCGGAGAAGCCGCCTGTGGCCAGGAACACTGCCTTGTTGGTGTTGAACTGCGTATAGCTGCCGTCTTCCATCTGGCAGATAACGCCCGTCACCGGCGTGGCGGGTCCGTCGGGCTGCACGAGCTCAACGGCGCGGGTGTTGTACAGCAGCTGGCCACCGGCCTCGGCATAGAGCTCCAGCATGGCGGGAATTGCGATTTCGGAACCCATGGCGTTGGCAGTGGGCTCGAGCGGAGGCTTGTATGCGGTGTGCACCGAGGCAGGCGAGTAATAGGCTCCCTCGGGGAAGAACTTCTTGCAGCGCGTGTCAACCATCACGTCGAGGCCCTTGGCCTGCATCTGCTCCTGGTACCAGTCAACAAGAGCACCGGCGTTGTACGCCCACTGACGAATGAGGTTCTGATCACATTTGCCCTGGTTGTAGCGGAGAAGATCCTCGACCACGAACTCCTTGTCAATCTGGATGCCCATGTTCTTCTGAATCTGGGAGTCAAGCGCGTCGATGTCGCCGGCCCACATGCAGCAAGCGCCCGACTGCTCCACGAGCACGACGTCGGCCCCGAGCTGCGCCAGATGCAGCGCCGTCACAACGCCCACGTTGCCGCCGCCCACAACCACAACGTCGTGCGTCTCGGTGTTGGAGACCTGGTCGGCAACGGAAGCAGGCTGGGCGTCCCAGCGCTGCTGAGCAGCCTCGTCGGCAACGGGCGTATCGGCATACGCGGCGGCGACACCCGAAGCGGCAACTGCGCCAGCGGCAGCTGCGGCACCAGTCACGAACGAGCGGCGAGAAACGGAAGTGTTCATGCGAAAATCCTCCTTGAATTCGACAATGGTTTGCGGCAAGCCCACGCAAACGCGCGCCTGCACGGCCTCGCCCCCTGCAAACCAGTCGGCACCCCTTGGCTCGACACCCTTACTCTACCTACCAGGCAGTATCAAATGCACCTGACAAAATGACCTGATTGTCTGATTCACCCTCGTTAAAAGCCTGACATTTCGCCCAATCTGTAAGGCTGGGGGGTGCGATAATGCGGCTGGCCATGGGGGGCAAGGGAAGGGTGTAGGAATGTCGAAGCAGGACACGTGTTTGAGCGTGGTGGAGGCGCTTGATGCGCTCATGCGCACCACCTCTATTGACCGCGTGAAAGTAACCGAGCTGTGCCATGACGCTGGCATCTCGCGCGCCACCTTCTACGAGAACTTCCAGGATGTGTACGCCGTGGCAACCTGGATGTGGGACCACCTTATGCAGACAAGCCTCTACCAGGCCGGCCTCACGCTCAGCTGTTACAACGCTCACCTGCGCAAGTTTGAGGTACTGCAGCAGCATCGCGACTTCTTTGTCAACGCCATGCGCATCGTGGGCTACCCCTCCATCTGCCAGCACGGCGGGCGGCGCATGGCCGACCACATGGAGCACATCTTCACCACCAAGACCGGCCGAGACTTCACACCCGACGAGGCCTTGCAGCTGGAGTTCTTCGTCACCGGCGCCAAGCACATGACCCGCCACTGGGTCGAGCGCGGCATGGTGGAGCCACCCCAACAGATGGCGCACCTGTTCACCAGCTTCGTTCCCGCGTTCATGCTCGAGTGCCTGGAGCCCACGGAGGCAAATAGGTAGGCAAACGCCTGGAAATCACACAGGAACAGCAGCTCATTGCCGAGCCACACCATCCCAACGACAAGCCGATTTCCAGAACACGTGCAAAAGCGGCGGAACGTTGACCCCAAGAGACCCCGCACCGAAATCCTTCCATTGATTTCACAACGCATCGCGTATAAAAAGCAATCTTTTGTGCGCGAAAGAAGTCCTCTCTGTTAATTCCGAGCATGCGACTGGGTTATATCAATCCATTAGGTTATATCAATCCATTATTGAGTATTCTTACCTGTTACGCTAAATCGGAATACCCATAAGAAAGAAGCACGGACGTGAATACTCTCATTAAGCGATATACCGACGTTCCTCTCATCCTGAGAATCGTCATCGGCATGGTCATCGGCATCGTGTTGGCCCTCGCGGTGCCCGGCATCTCCTGGATTGGCACGCTCGGCTCGCTGTTCACCACCGCGCTTAAGGCCATCGCCCCCATCCTGGTGTTCTTCCTCGTGATTGGCGCGCTGTGCACCGCCCGCTCCGCCGGCAACATGAAGACGGTCATCTGCCTCTACATCGTGAGCACCCTCGTCGCGGGCGCCCTGGCCGTAGTCGCCAGCTACCTCTTCCCCAGCGAGCTCGTGCTCACGGGCGTTGACGCCGCCGACGCGACCGGCGCGCCTCAGGAGCTGAGCAGCGTCATCATCGCGCTTCTGACCAATGCGCTCTCCAACCCCGTCGACGCCCTCGCCAGTGCTAACTACCTGGGCGTTCTCGTGTGGGCTGTCTTCATCGGCATTGCACTGCGCAAGGCCAAGCCCACTACCAAGGACCTGCTGCAGGACGCCGCCAAGGCCGTGACCACCGTCGTGCGCGGCGTCATCGAGTGCGCCCCGTTCGGCATCCTCGGCCTCATCTACAGCAGCGTCTCCACCTCGGGCGTCGAGATCTTCACCGTGTACGGCCACCTCGTCGCGGTGTTGGTCGTCGTCATCCTCATCGTGGCGCTCGTCACCAACCCTCTCATCGTGTTCCTCGCCTGCCGCGTCAACCCCTACCCGCTGGTGCTGCGCTGCCTCAAAGAATCCGCCGTCATGGCGTTCTTCACCCGCAGTTCCGCAGCAAACATCCCTGTGAACATGAAGCTCTGCCAGGACCTGGGGCTCGATGAGGACAACTACTCCGTCTCCATCCCGCTCGGCGCCACCATCAACATGGCCGGCGCTTCCATCACCATCGCCATCATGACCATGGCGACGTGCAACACACTGGGCATCGCAGTCGATCCCATACTCGCTATCATGCTGTGCATCATGGCGGCAATCGGTGCCTGCGGCACCTCGGGCGTCGCCGGCGGCTCGCTCATGCTCATTCCCCTGGCCTGCTCGCTCTTCAGCATCGACCCTGCCATCTCCGCGCAGGTCGTGGCCGTGGGCTTCATCATCGGCGTAATCCAAGACTCCTGCGAGACGGCACTCAACTCCAGCTCAGACGTGGTGTTTACCGCCGCGGCCGAGCTGAGGGCGCGCCGCCGCAAGGGCCTGTCCTGCGAGCTGCCCATCCGCGAGGAGGAGCGCACCCACGGCATCCACCTCGACGGCGCGGCCGCCGTGCCCTCGGTTGACCCCACCTTCGTTGAGAAGGGTCCGAAGGCAAAATAACACCCCGGCCATGCGGGTGGCACCGGAACAATCGGTGCCGCCCGTTTTGTATGCCGAGGCCAAAGGTGGCGCCGGGGCGGCGCAAGGCGATACGACCGCCAGCGCATCATCGCGAGGTCGACGTCGCTGCAGGCCAGCCTCCAGACCTCTCGCGTCATCGCAAAACCTGAATAGGACGGCAGAGAAGGCTGACGAGATTCCGCATCCTTTTCTTCGCCGCCGTAACCAAGCCGGGGTGCGTCCTCAGCCCATACGCACCGCTCCTCCCCGCGTCATCTCAAAACCGCCTCCCAACCGCCTGCCTCCATACAAGCCACCCCCACATCTCGCGGGTATACTCATGCGTAGTGCGTAAGACCCGCTAAGGAGGTAGCTATGTACATTCCCTCTATTCGTCTCGGTCGTATCGCTAGCGCCATCGCGGCCGCCGTCATGACGGCTTCCCTCGTCGCCACGCCCGCCTACGCCGACTCGCGCGTCGTGGCCACAATCGGCGCCGACCTCACACCCACCCAAAAGCAAACCGTCATCGACTACTTCGGCTCGAACATGAACGGTGCCGACATCATCTACGTGACCAACGCCGATGAGCACGCCCACCTCGACGGCTACATCCCCTACGAGCAGATCGGCAACGCCACCTACAGCTGCGCGCTCATCTGCCCCACCACCTCGGGAGGCATCCGCGTGCGCGCGGCCAACCTGAACTACGTCACCGCCGACATGCTGGCCTCGGCCTTGTCCTCGGCGGGCGTGCGCAACGCCGACGTCATCGCCATCTGCCCCTTCAAGGTGTCGGGCACGGGCGCCCTCACCGGCGTGCTGCTCGCCTATGAGACAGCCACCGGCCAGCCACTCGACCAGACGAAGAAGGACGTCGCCACCCAGGAACTCGTGGTAACCCAGACCATCTCCAACCAGGTGGGTTCCGACGCCGCCACGCTCATCGTGAACGACGTGAAGGCCAACGTCATCATGAACAATGTGACCGACGAGAGCCAGATTGACGCCATCGTCGAGACCACGGTAAACAACGTCGTGAACAACACGACGATCAACAACGTGGACAACTCCACGACCATTGTCGACAACTCCACCACGGTCATCGACAACTCGACCGTCAACGTCACCGAGGTCACCGTCAACAACAACCCCTCGGGTCTCACCGACGAGGATATCGCCGCCCTGAAGGAGCTTGCAAAGAGCTACGCGTCCGCCGGCTACAACTACGACGACATGGCCGAGACGCTCAACACCGTGTCGCAGAACGCCTCGGCCGCCTCGGGCATCGCCGACCCGATGGCCAAGGAGCTCGCCGACGCCGCCGAGTCCGCTGCGAAGGACAACGGTGCTGGTAGCGCGGGTGATACGAGCGCGGACGCCGGCGCTGCGGGCACGACGGCGGGAGCTGAAGCAGGCGCTGCGGGTGCGCCCAACGCAGATGCGGCGGATGCCTCGGGCGCGACGACGGAGACTGCGGGCGCCACAGGGGCGGCAACAGATGCTGCGGGTACCACGGCAGGCGCTACCGATGGCGCTGCTGCTGGCACGACAACAGACACGAGCGCGACGCCTGGCACCGGCACGACCGACGCTGCCTCGACACCCACCGAAACGCCTACTCCCAGCATCTTCGACGGGACCGACGACGCAGCTTTGGGCGACGACGTGCATGTGACGGCAACCGACCAAAGTGCCGCCGCAGACACAACGATGACCGAACCCAGTGAATCCGCCGCTGACCCCAACGATCCCTTTGCCAACGCAAAGTGGGACGAGAGCGGCGACGCGTCGCAGCAGCCGGGTGGCCAGCCCGTAGACGGTCAGACCGGCACCGAGGCGAATGGCACCGAATCCGGCCAGCCCTCGTCCGACGAGCCCGCACAGACGCCTGACGGCACGGCCGACGCCGCCCTTCCCGAGCCTCCCGCACCCGCACAGAGCAGTAACGTCACCCTTGTGGCCTCCGCTACGGCACGCGCGACCGACCTCGTAGACGGCACGGCGCTCACGGTCTTTGAAGAGAACGGCCAGTACGGCCTTGCTGACATGGTGGACGGCACGCGCCTGACCGACGCCGCCTACACCAACACCCTCCAAGCCACCGACGGCCTCGTCATGGCAACCCAGGCGGCCGACGGCAAGATGGTCCTTCTCGACGCTCAGGGCAAACAGCTGCTGAGCGGCCCCTACGATGAGGTTCGCGTTCTCAGCGCGAAGTGGGCCCTCGGCATCCAGCGCGGTTCCATGGAGTTCGAAAACACCGTCGACGTCTACTACCTGCCCGGCAACACCACGTTGCCTGCAGGCACAACGACCTCCGACCTGCTCAGCGACGCTCAGGCGAACGGCGACTACCTCAACATCGTAGCGGCAAGCGGTGCGGTGAGCGCATACAACGCGAGCTTCATGCCTGTTGAGGGTGCCGTACCTGCGGATATCAACGACTTCTCGTATGCGGGCACTACCAGCACGGACACCACACTCGATGGCGCCGCGGCAGCAGCCGATCCGAGCGCACTTCCCACGCTGGGTGGCACCGAGCTCACAGTGGACGAGACGACCGTCGCTTCTCCCGCCGAAGGCGGCGTTGAGGCAAGCGCGCAGCCTGCCGAAGGCATAGCCGCACCCGCTGATGCAACTTCAGCCGGGCAGCCCGCCGAAGACATGACCGCACCCGCAGAGACGGCTACCCCGGAACAGCCCGCCGACAGCACATCTGCAGCGACTGGTGAGCCCGCAGCCGCCACCGCCCTCCCCCAGAACGCCATCGAGCTTGCTGGGACAAACGGCCTGCTCTACATCGCCACGGGCGCAGACAACAAGACGCACCTCTTTGACGCGAGCGGCCTCGACCTCTTCAACCTTGGCTTTGACCAGGTAATTTCCGCGCACAACGGAGGCGCGGTCGTCCTCGTGGACAAGACCGCCAACGTCGCCTGGGCCTTCGAGGTAAAGGCACCCGCAACTCTGTAGCACGCAACATCACGTCCGGCGCACGGGCCAAAACACCCACCCGTGCGCCGGACGATTTTTGCCCGACGGCCCATGGCTCAGTGCGAAAACATCGCCCGTCGCAGAACGACCGCCCGACTTCCCGACGACACGCGAGTCAGCGCGAAAGCACTGCCCGTGGTAAGACGGATGCCTGTCCTCTTAATGGCTCACGGCCTGACGCATGAACACCACTGATGATAAGACAGATATCCGGTCCCCAACTACAGACGACCAACACAAGAACCCCCGCATCCGCTTAGCGCATGCGGGGGTTCTCAACAGTACACAGGCCAGCACGAAAGCACCCGTCCGCCTGCGTGTCAAACCAATATCTACCTGCCTGGCGTTGCACAGAGCAACACGAAAGTGCCTGTCATATGCCAGCCATACCCAGCGCCACGCCTCAGCGAGCCGATTCTCTACCTCAGCTCGCCGTTGGTGTCGAGGAACCACTCGATATGGCCGCAGTTGCGGCAAATCAAAACCGCGGCGCTGCGGTTGGCCCAATCAAAATCGAGAAACGTAAGAAAAGCCGTGTTAAGCTGCGCATCGGACCTCTCGAACTCGTTGCATCCACAATGCGGGCACACCACCTGCCTGCCCGCCACCTCGTACGTCCAATTGTCTTCCATGCCGCGCCTAAAACCCTCAAAGAACCCCATCGACGTTCCTTTCTCGTAAGCCTTGACTCACTTTTCTTATACCCTCAAATCCAGCTCCATCAGGTTGAGGGTGCGGTGATGGCCTTCGCTCAGGAGGAGTTCGTGGGGACCGATGTCGACGAAGTCGGCGGAGGAATACAGGGAGAGGGCGGGGGTGTCGACGAAGTCGGCGGAGGAATACAGGGAGAGGGCGGGGGTATTGTTAGTGAACGCGTCGAGCCGTATGACACGGGCTCCACGGGCGCGAGCGACCCCGACAGCATGGGTGAGCATCGATCGGGCAACTCCCCTACCGCGAGCATGGGGCGCAGTCACAAGCAGATGGATGACCGCGACTTCCTCGGGGCCTGCATCCACCGGCCAGGCGGCGTGCTCATATCCGCTGGTCTGCTCGTCATTGAGCACATAGGCACCCAGCAACGGCGACGTTGCGCCACCCTCTGTCGCCGCCCCGTCGTCTTCGCATGCAATAAACAGGTTTCCCGCCCACACGGATGCAAGCAAGCCCTCTCGCGTGGGATGCACGCCCATGACCCACTCGCAATCGTACGGCGTTCCCAGCATTGCGTCGCATGCGTCACTGTAGAGCGCCCACACGGTGGGCATATCGGCTTCGGTGGCAGGTCGAATCATAGGCGTCTCCCTCTATTGCTCTCATTTAACATACATCTAACCAGCTGAGATGCATGTTAAATCATCAAAACCCCAGTTGGCGCGATTTTAAAAATTCTGAAATGTATGCTAATTTCATCGCATACACCCATCCTGTTGCAAAACCAGCGCCCTCACACGTAATCGTACGGCATCCGGCGGGTCGCGGCGTAGAAAATCGCCAACACAGGCAGCGCGACGGGCGCGAACATGCCCGCGCACACAAGCACCACCAGGCGCACGACATAGAACAGTACTCGGCGCAACGGCCTGCGAGAGTACTCCTCGCAGGTCATGTGCACAAAGGACCCACCGGGCGTGCTTCCCTCGTGCCACCAGGGGATAACAACCTCTACCAGCAAGAATACTGCGAAGAAGACCCAGAACATCCAGTTCGAATCTGCGTCCGAGCTGTTCGTCCACGTTTCTACAGCAGTCGTACCTACGCCCGCAAGCGAGTCGGCAAGAATTTGCCCCAGCACGAAGCACAAAAGAGCGCCGGCGCACACGATGCCGGTCACGGACACAACAATCGTCATGTCCAGGCACAGCGCCACCGTGCGGCGCACGATACCGGGACGCGTCTCAACGGCCAGGTCGCGCCCGTCGTCGCGTCGCACGGGCATCAGCCGATTGATCACGGCCGCCAGGCACCAACCGATGAAGCACCCGAGTGTGTTACATGCCAGGTCATCCACATCGAAGGTGCGATACGCAAAGGGATAGATCCAAAACAGCCCCGTGAGCTGGGCAGTTTCCACAAAGAGGGACACAAGGAAGCCCAAAACAAGCGCCCAGCCGAAGCCCTTGCGCATACCACGCCCAACAATGATGCCAAGCGGCACGAAAAACGCGACATTGGCAAGGAGCTGCAACACCGCCACCTTGCCGTCGCGCTTGATGTCGTCGATGAACACCCAGAAGTCGAGTTGCGGGGCAACGCCGTAGGTGATGCCCAGACCGGCATCGCCTGAGGGAAGCGGGTACAGCGTGAAGCACATGAGTGCCAACAGATACAGCACGCTTAGATACGCTCCCAGCACAGACCAAAAGCGCAGCCGCCCGTCACGACGATACAAGATGGCGAGCACCGGCAGCGTAAGCACCAGCGAGGCGAACGGCCACAAGCCAAGCGCCAACATAAATTGACGGCTAAATCCCGCAAGAAAATGCAACTCACAACCTCCGATAACGCGCGATGCCATGCCGACATGCCGCGCCTTCCTCCGGGCACCGACAAACCAGCCGCTCAAACTCCCGACTCCAACCTTCCGCACGAACCGCCCGGCAATCCAACGCGATATAGACGCCTCAACCCCAAAACGGCACGTGCCTCAACAGCACGCTCAAACCTTAGCGCAGCACGCTACCCCACGGCATCAAAGCGGCTCAATATAACGAAAGCGTTAGCAAAGCAGAACAAGAGTCACATGCACAGCGGGCGCAAGTGGAAGTCTAGCTTTTTAACGCCGCACGCACGCAGTTTCAACATCCCAGCTCATCACGCATGTCAAAGCATTTTGGCAGGCATATCCCATGTGCCGGAGACCCATGTCAAACGCATTCGGTGGTACCCTGAAGGCCCTTACGCCATCCTTTGAGGCGTCGGCAGGCAAGGCAAGGCAAGGCCACACGAACGGAAAGGCGCGTCGGGCAGATGGAATTGGCGAAGCACATCAAAGAGCAGCGGGCGCGCCTGAGCATGTCGCAGGAAGCGCTCGCCGAGGCGATTTTCGTCTCGCGCCAGACCATCTCAAACTGGGAGACCGACCGCACCTACCCCGACGTGCAGAGCCTGCTTCTGCTGAGCGCACTGTTCGACACGACAGTTGACGAGCTTATCAAAGGAGACGTGAGCAAGATGGAAGAGACCTGCAAGCACGATTGGGCGCTTATGCAGCGCCTGGCCATTGGGATGACCATTTTCGCGATACTTGGGATCGCAGCGTTCTTTATAGCGTTTCAAGAATTACGCGCCGACTGGGGCTGGCACAGCGCCCCGACATTCGTGCTGGCAGCGGTGCTCTACGGCATCGCCTTTGCCCTAGCCGTGTGGTGCGACCGCATCAAGAAAGCCCACGACCTCGTGACCTACAGCGAGATCGTCGCCTTCTCCAATGGCGAGCCGGTTGACCGTACAGGCAAGCGCAGCCTCAGCGCCCGTAAGAACCGCATCGCCGAGGCCGCTGTCAAGGTCGCCCTCGGAGCCAGCGTCGGCGCAATCCTGGGCTTCATCATCTGTGGCGTGTTTGACGCAATAGGGTAACAGCAAAGACAGCCGCAGCCACAGAGAGCATCGCGAGGCAGTCTCCTGTAAGCCACGGCGCGAGACCACGACAGCCGCCCGCTCCTGCGGCCCTACGACACGAGCGGCTCAACGCAGGTGCCGAACCCCTTCACAAGGCTGCACGCTTCAAAATCACCGCGCGTCTACCCTTGCGGCACCCTTACCCTTCCCCCGCCTAAAACGCACCAGCTCGACGCCAAGGTTCCAAGCAGGCACAAGCCACAGGTAAAAGGCGAAGAACACGCTGGCAGACGGGGCGCCGACCGCAGCGAGCGGCACAGCGCAGGCAATCGACCACGGCACGAGCGCCGAAACAACGACGGCGGTGTCTTCAAGCTGCAGGGCGAACTTGCCCGCATCGGGCTCGCAGCCTCGCGACAGCTGATGACCTAGCATGATGGTCAACGACTGGTTGCAGCACACAACCGCACACGCCGTACTCGCAAGCAACGTCGCAGCAAAGGAACCAAACCGGGCCGCTATTTTCGCCACGGAGTCGCGCACGCCGTCGAGCATGTGCGTTTGCTCGAAGATGCCCGCATAGGTGGACGACACAAGCACGATTACAGCGACAGCGAGCATCGAAGCAATGCCGCCGCCCGCCATGAGACTGGACTGTCCGGGCAGGGGACTGAAGCCCGTCACGCACGCAAGGGCCACACCCATGACGTCCATTCCCTGGCAGACACATGCAAGCACGGCGGCAGAGACGGCGCCGGCAGCCAGGACAATCCACACATCGAAACGCAGGAGGGAAAGCCCCAACACCAAGACGGCAGGCACAAGCTCCCACGGCGTAAGGTTGAATCCGCTGGCAATCTGGGTGGCGCCGACCGCCTGCTGCTCTGACAACCCCACGGCCGAACCAGCATCGGACCCTGCGCCCATCAGAACTCCCACGCCCAGGAACAGCGCACATGCCAGCACAAATGGCACGAACGATGAGCGCACCATAGCAGGGATGTTCTTGGAAACGCTCGTACCCGTCAACGTGGCCACCAGCAACGAACTGGTGGAAACAGGCGAGCATCGGTCGCCGAAATACGACCCCGAAAGAACGGCTCCGCCCGTGAGCAAGATGGGCACCCCGGCATTGGTCGCAATGAACGCGCAGATCGTTCCCATGGTGACCGCCGTGCCGAACGAGGTGCCCGTAAGAAACGACATGAGGCAGCACAGCAAAAACGTCACCAGCAAGATGACCGGCCCCGAGCACATGCCCGAGGTGATATCGACGATGTAGACGATGGTGCCGCTCGCTCGCCACATCGCCGTAAGGACTCCGATAAGGAGGAACGTGACGAGGATCTTGCCCACCGTATGCACGCTCGACAACGCGGCGCGCGCCATATCCAGCCAGCCGTGGCCCTGCGCGACCCCA
>UQBS01000066.1 GCA_900539345.1 uncultured Coriobacteriaceae bacterium
ACCGCACATTTTGCACTTGAATGCTGTCATGGTTGAGTCTTTCCTGGTAGAAGGCTATGGGATCGAAAGAGACACGTCGTGCGGCGCGAAGCTAGTGCGAGAAGTCGAGAGCTCTCACCTATAGTGCGTGCCTTGTACGTGCGAGAACTAGCGTTTCTTGCCCTGCTTGCACAGAGAGGCGCGCTCGGCCACGAGGGCGAGGACCTTGTCCGCAGCTTGGCTGGCGTCAACCCCATGCGTGCGCACCGCTTGCTCGAACTCGGCGAACGCAGCCTGGAGAGAGACGTCCACCTCGGCCGTCAAGTCATTCGAGACAAGGTCGGCGAAGCGCAAGGCATCGGTCACGCGCCCCACGGCAGCCTTGCTTTGGGCGTCGGCGGCACAAGCTGCAAGCGCATCGGCTCGGGTACGCAGTTGCGTCACAACACCGGTTACTCGCTCCGTGGCTTCGTCGACCGCCTCGACATGCGCAGCCGCCGCACGAACACCCAGGCAGCACGCGACGTCGAAAGCCAGCAGCACGCTGAGAACGAGAGCCCCCACCCATGTGGGGATTGCGGCGACGTTGATAAAGACGAGCCCACACACAGCCGTGAGCAGGGCGAGAACGCTCGACACCACAAGACCGGGCATGCCGAGGAACAGGGAGCGCGGCCCTATGCGACCGTCTTCGCCGCCGTGCCTGCCGCCGAACACAAGGCAGCCCATCGCAAGCTGCATTACGAGGCTCACCAGGCAGAACATGGCAAGCGGCCATGCAGGGTTCTGGAAGACCTCCGTACCAGCGCCGCGAATTGCGAAGAAAAAGACTATGGACAGCGCAACCGACAGCACCCATGTTGCGACATACGCTTTGACTTGCCTTTTCATGATCGACACCCCCTACAGCTTCTGTCCGCACTCGGGGCAGAACTTGGCGCCCGGGGCAACTTGGGCCCCGCATGCAGGGCAGGCGCTCACGAGAGGAGAGCCACACTCCATGCAGAACTTGCCCGCAGGGGTCTGCTTGCCACAGACTGGGCATACCGTCATGCCCAGAGGCACCGCGGGCGTAACTTTCTCGCCGCACACGGGGCAGAACTTGGCCCCCTCGGGGAGGGCGGCGCCGCACGCGGCACACGCCGAGGCCTCGGAAGGCGCGGCCGCCTGCCCTTGCGCGCTCATGCTTGCCGCCGCCGTCTGACCAAATCCCACAGCACCTGCAGCCTGCGGGTTTGCCGGCTGGCCACCGAGTCCCTGCATGATGTTGTTCAGCTGCGGCATCATTGCGCCCATGGCAGACAGACCCACGCCCAAACCAAGAAGGTCGGTCGTGATCCCACCGCCAGAACCGCCATCGCCCGAGCCCATCTGGCCGATACCGGCAGCGTAGGCCTTCTGCACCTCGGCTTGAAGCACATCTTTTTGGTTGTAGCCCTGGGCGCGCATGACCTCGGCTTCGGCCATGCCCGTTGCCTTTGCGGCCTCGGCCTGCGCCTGCGCAGCGATGACCTGGCGGGCTGCCTCGTAGCGGGCGACCTCGGTGTCGGTCACCTGTTGCTCGAGGGTCACCGCACGCTGGGCCGCCGTGACCTCGGCCTGCGCCGCGGCCTCGGTGAGCTGCACGTCCTTGTGGGCCTGCACCTGCGTCTTCTTGACATCGGCCTCCACCTGGGCCAAACGTTTGGCCAGCTCAGCGGCGTGGATGTCGCGGATGTGGCGGAAGTTGGGGTCGTCGTCGGGAAGCATCACCGAGGTCACGTAGAACTGCGGCACCGCCAGGCCGTACTCCTCAAATCCAGAGGCGACGCGGGCGCCGAGCTCGTCGGAAAGGTCCTGCAGGTGCGCGTCGATGTCGAGCAGGTCGATGTTGCGAGCCTTGATGGCCTGGGAGAGGTTCACCTTCACCGAAGTGGAGATGAGCGGCCAGAAGCAGTCCTTGAGCGACTTGGTGAATCCGGCCTGTCCCTGCTGGCCCCAGGAGATGCCCGAGGTCGCGCCCACGAGCTTGACGAGCAGCTTGCGGCCGTCCTGCACCTGCAGGTTCATCTCGCCGCACGCGCCGATCTCGAGCGGCACGTGCGTGAGCGGGTCGAGAAAGCGCACGCGGGAGTCGGTGCCCCAGCGAAGCGCCATCTGCACCGTCTTGTTGATGAAGTAGACCTCGCAGTGGAACGCGCTCACGCCGCCCGTGGGCAGGTTGACCAGCTTGTTGAGCACGGGGATGTTCTGCGTCTCAAGGGTGTAGCGGCCCGGGCCGAACGTGTCGAGCGCCTGGCCGTCGCGGAAGAACACCGCCTCCTGCGACTCGTGCACGATGAGCTGCGAAGCCGTGTTGAAGTCCTCGGCGGGATGCTTCCAGATGAAGGAGGTGTTGTCGCCCTCGTATTTGATGACGTCTAGAATCGCCATGCCGCCTCACCCCCTCGGGTCAGGTGGCCGGCGTTCTCGAGGCCAAGGGATCCGGAGCTACCTAGCTCGAGAATCCCCCCCCCCTGCGGATTTCAACATGGAAGTCGCCCCTTCTCAGTCGCGCATAATTGGCGGGCAGTATTGTAGCGCTACTCCGCGACTGAAGTAGGGTTGAAACGACTTGCACAAGGGCAACGGCGCCGGTCTTAACCCGCAGCGCCGTTGCCCCCATTTCTTCCGTAAATGTGTAAAGCTCCCACATTTTACCATGGGAAAACGTGTAAGGGTTACACATTTACGGAAGTTTTGCCTCTTCTGCAAGCCCCAATGCTTCCCCTATCAGGGAAACCGCACGGTGTGCGAGATAAAGCGGAATGTTGAGCAGGCCATCGTTGTATGCGAGGTTGCGCATCGAGAAGCGAACCCGCAGGGGCGTGGTGTCTGCGTGCTTCTTGGTGTAATAGCGCAGGCTCGGCGAATCCACGACCTCCCCCGCCTTCACCTCAACGGGCACGAGAGTGTTTTTGATCTGCAACAAGAAGTCGACCTCGTACTTCGGCTTCTCATTGGTCCAGTACCTCGGCAACACATCAAGCTGGGGAACGAGGGACTGCAACACATAGTCCTCGGCGAAAGCCCCCTTGAACTCAGACAGCAGCCGCTCGTCATCGGCGAAAGCGGCCGCATCGAGACGGGCGTGCCTTCTCAACAGTCCAACGTCGAACCCGTATGCCTTGAACGCCGACCCGTCATCATAGGCCGACACGGGAATCCCGCGAGCTGCGTTGAGCCTCACACGCTGTAGCAAGCCCGCATCAACAAGCCATTCAACGGCGTCCTCGTACTCCCTCGCCCGGGCACCCTCGCGTACCAGGCCCCACATGAACTTTTTGTTCTCGCGGGCAAGCTGAGCGGGGAGCGAGTTCCACACCAGCGAGATCTTCGCAAACTGGTACTTCCCGCCATGCTTTGCGAAGTCGCGCTCATAGGAGTCAAGCAAGTTGGCCAGCACTGCGTCGACCTGCGTCATATCACCCGTCTGAGCCCATCGCACAACGGCTTCCGGCATGCCTCCAACGGCAAAGAAACGGCAGAGGTTCTCACGCAGTTGGTTGGCAAAGAAATCAGGCAAGGCGTTGAAGCCTTCAAGGCTTGCCATGTACGCGTCGAGGTTTCCCGCTCCCACGGCACGCAGGTACTCCGAGAAAGACATTGGATACATGTCGAAAAAGTCGACCTTGCCCACGGGGAAAGCGCTGGTATCACGCGTAAGGCGAACTCCAAGCAGTGAACCGGCACACGCAATGTGGTACTCGGGCGCCTCGTCGCAGAAGTACTTCAGCATACCGACTGCAGCCGGGCAGTCTTGGATTTCATCGAGGATAACCAGCGTCTCACCGGGGTCGATGGGCTGGCCCACTGCAAAGGAAAGGTTGGCGATGACTCGCTTCGGGTCCCTCGTGGTCTCAAACAGCTGGGCATACTCGCTCGGCATGCCAGGAGCTATCTCCTCGAGCGACACGTACACGTGATTACGGTATCGGGTTGCACCGAATTCCTTGAGTGCCCAGGTCTTCCCAACCTGTCGCGCCCCCTTGAGAATAAGGGGCTTGCGGTAGGGAGAGGCCTTCCATTCATCCAGCCTGCAAAGAATGTCGCGCTCCATGGAAGCTCATTTCTTCCGTAAATGTGTAAAGCTCCCACATTTTACCATGGGAAAACGTGTAAGGGTTACACATTTACGGAAGTTTTGCCCGTGTGGAGCGGCGACAAACGCGCTTCTCCCCTACTTTGCGGCCTTGGCTTTGCCGGCTTTGCCCGACTCGGGAAGGGGCTCGATGGTGACGGAGCGGGCGGCGTTGGCGGTGCCGGTGTTCCAGCCGTAGGACTTGATGAGACGATGCTCGGAAATGCGCTTGTCAAGCATGGCGCGCAGCTGCTTGAGCATGCGCGACTTCTTGTCACGGTCGGGGTCGAGGCCCATCTCGTCGAACATAGTCTTGAAGACGATAGTGTTGGAGGTGCCCTTCTCGCGCAGGCGGCGCAGCACGTAGAGCCACATGCGGCGGTGCTCGGTAGACAGGCGCAGGCCGTCGAAGCGGAAGTCATCGCGGCTGAAGGTGAGCAGCTGGCGCTTACTGTAGGCATACACGGCCAGGGGCAGCGCCGAGAGAGGCTCGCCGTTGCGCACGTTGAGCTCGATGCGGAAGTCCTCCATCTCGCCGTCTTTGCCCATGATAAGGGCCGTGTGGGCGTTGACCACGGGCTCGGAGTTGATCTGCGGGGCAGCCGAGCTGTCGAAGGCGCGTATCTCGCCGGTGGTGTCGATGGTGATGCGCGTGTTCATGAGGCGGACGACCGAGTCGTACGCCTCGCGCATGGTCTCGTGGCAGGTGGCGGCGCGCGGACGGACATATCCCATAAGGGCGAGGATGTCGCTGCCGTAGAACGTGCTGTGCCCGTCCCATGCCACCGACGAGAGGCCGTCGAGCCAGAAGCGGTCAACGTCGGAAAGCATGTATGTCGCAGGATCGGCCTCAAGCGGGAAGGCGCTCGACAGCGACACGCCCACCGACATGCCCTTACCCGTGACAAGCTGCAGAGAGGGGCCTTCAGCCGCAGCAAAGTATCCTGCTGCCTCCACATGCTCCTTACCGCGACCGAAAACGGCCTTGGAAACCTTGTCGTTGGCCACTGTGACCTGCGGTGTTCCCAGCGTGCGGGTGCGCTCGAGCTTTTGGCGAATGAGCGGGTAGATGGCAGGGCCGTATCCCATGAACACGAGTGCGCAGAGGATCTGGTACTTGGTGGCCGAGGACGAAATGTCGTCGCGCAGGGCAGGTGTGGGCAGATTGAGCTGGAGCTTTGCCTCACGCAGCACCGCCACGGCCTCGCTGAGGTCTGCCTGGCGGTTATGGGTGGGCCACAGCTCGTCCCCATCCTTGGTGAGGTGACGAATCGTGCCATCTTCGAGCGCCTTTGTGACGGCCATCCAGTCACCGTTCACGTTGCGAAGCGAACCCGAGTAGGGCTTCCAGCAATCGCCGACGGCCTCAATGCCCTCCTTCTCCGAAATCCAACCATGCTCGACGGCCATGTAGATGCTCTCGTCGCACATGGCGGGCACCGGCGTGGGGCTGTACGGGAAGGACCAGACCTCCGCGGGCACCTTGGCGATAGCGGCGGCGTAGTTGTCTCGCAGGTTCTTGAGGACGTCGCCCGTAAAGCGTCCCGCCAGCTTGGCGCCTGTGTCGCGCGCCCTAACGATCGCATTGAGGGTGTCCTCGTTCCACTTCAAGATCTCGTTCGCCACGCTGTCCCGCCTGCCTTTCTTTCTGACTGGTCGAGGGGATTTTACCAGGCGACCACCCCAAACACGCACCAACGGTACGCGCCACCGCCCTTTCCCCAGATACCTGCTTAGGGTGAGGGCGGACGGCAATTACACGAAGATGCTCGCCTGCGGGATAAACGTCAGGCGAATTGCCTGGTCGGCGCTGTGCACGCGACCGTCGCGCTGTTTGAGCACGACAAGCTCGACATTGCGTTGTTCGGCTGCCCTTCCCACCCTGCTGAGCCTGTCGGCCTCGCTTTTTGCTTTGCGGTCTGACCCAGACGTCTGCCCCATGTCGACGCCTGCAACCTGCAGGCCCAGCACGGTATCGGCACCGTACTCGATGGCTCCCGACTCCTTCATCGAATCGAGCGTTACCGGCATGAGGTAGGCATCCCTGCGCACGGCTGAGATGCACACGACGGGAGTGTCGAGATCACGGGCAAGCTGGCGCAGGTCGGAGACGTTGCGCGCGATGGAAAGTCGCTCGTCCTGCGTGACATCGCTGCTCAAAAGCTGCAGGTAGTCAACGAACACGACGGGTTTTCTACCCTGCTCGGCCATGCAGGCGGCATAGCCCGCGATGTCGAAAGCGCAGGTCCGGCCGACTCCCTCGAGGATCTCCACGTGAGGGGCGACCACTGTGCCATATGCCTGCACGCCCTGCTCAAACGCCTCGCGACGCTGTTGAGACCAGGCCGCACGCTTATGCAGGTCGGTCATCTCGCGCGTGGCGAAACACTGCATGCCATCCGTCTGCTTATAGCACAGGCGTGCCACCGACTTTGCCACGAGGTCTCGCGCCGACTGCTCCAACGTGACATAGAGAACGTCGTTACCTGCCAGGGCGATTGCATCAGCAATCTGCGTCGCGAGGGTCGTCTTACCCAGCGAGGAAGCTGCTGCCAGCACGTGCAGGCCGCACCGCAGGCCCCCGTCGAGCATCTCGTCAAGCCCTGCTATCCCTGTAGGGATGCACGAGGTCTCCTTGGGCATCCCGAGCAGGTCGAATGCCGTTTTTGCCACATTGGCGGGGCGCAGTGTCTTGAAGAGCCGCGCCTGTCGCTCCGCGTTTACCTGCTTGGCGAGTTCGCTGGCTTCCTCGCTGGCTCGTTGCAGTTCAGCACGCAGCTTCTCTGGGTCACGCGCCCACATCTCGTCGGCGTCTTTCGCAAACCTGTCTCCAGGGTAATCCATGTAGATGAGGCCTGCTTTTTCAAGGGCGGCGTGGGCCCTCTCCTGTGCTTTCGTTCCCGGCTCGTCACTGTCGAGCATAAGGATGGCGCAGGAACGCGATTGGGTGCGCAATGCCTCTTCAATGAGGGATGAAATGCCGACTCCGCCAAGCGCGACAGCTGGAAAGCCCAGGCGGGAAAGCGCAAGTGCGTCCATGGGCCCTTCGACGACGAAATAGCTTGGATGCGTCAGTGCGTCTGGGTTCCACACGGGCTGAGGTCCGACTTCTGCTGACTTGGGTTTGTCGTACTTCCTCGAAGAGGCACCGGTGATGTCCCTTCCGATCCAGTAGTACGAGGATCCTTTCCAGGGAATGATGAGCCTCTTTGTGGCAGGGTCGTATCCCAGCCCGTCCTGCCGTGCGATTTCGGGGCTCATGCCGCGCGAAGAGAGATAGTCACATACAGCAAGGTTGTCTATGTTTGCCTGACAACGCTTGATGTACTGAGCGTTTCGTTCCTTGTTGACCTCAAGGGTGTCGGTGGTTTGGGAAGACAATGCTTGCGGACGGGTATGTGGTCGATCGGGGAAGTTCATAGAGACCGCAGAGGGCGATTGAACACCCATCCATTCCTTTACGAGGGCAAGCTGTTCCTTTTTGTCTTGCGTGGCGTTGATTGCGCCAGCAAGGTCGAAGATGTCTCCACCTGTTTGACAGGCAAAGCATTTCCAACGCTGACCCTTGATGGAAAACGCCGGTGTACGGTTTGCTCCTTTTCCGCTTGAGCAACACGGGCACACTAAACCGCCTGGTACATGTTCAAGTTTTTGATTGGCGTACTCGGTAAGGTCGGCTTCGCCTTTTATCTTGCTGTACTCGTCAGTCATCTTTCGCTCCTTTGCGCGTATGATTCTACTTGTTTTTGCTCTTTTCTTCATTCTCGGTCCTTTGGGTTTGAAGCCTTATGTAAGTACCTTCGGGTACTTACAAAGACATACAGCCTTTTTTGCGGTGGGCGTTTTCCGACGTAGAAGGCTGTGTTTTCGAAGTTTCAGCATCGCGGTTTATTCGTTTTGAATCGCGGGTTGTTTCCGTTGTTTCACGGCTTGTTACCGTTGCGTCGCGTTTTATTTCCCAAAGATTTTCGTAGAATCTCCACGCTTAAAAATTAGGCCATCTACCAGGTGTTTTAGTTTTTAGTTGAGGGATGGATTGCTAAAAAGAATGCGATTGGCGTGGCGGTTTATTACGTGCGCTGAGCTTTGCTTGTGCGTGGTTGTTTATTACTGCTTCTTGGTGTTGCAGTTTGTTGTTGGGCGTGGCGGTTTATTACGTACGGCGCGTGGTTCTCATTGGTGCTTGCCTGCTGGTTTGGATGCCGAGAGTCTTTTGATCTTCCACTGATGGGATGCGCGGGTTATTACCGTTGCGCACCACTGGTTTTCTCCAGCGCGGCATCGCGGTTTATTCCCCGGACCTTTTGAATTTGCCCGTGTCATTGTGTCGTCGTTTATTACCGTTTTCGATGCTGAGGGCGTTCGTGAGAAGGGTTTCCGCTTGCATCAAGGGAGCTGCGTGTCGATGTTTATTACCGTTCTCGCATGATGATGGCATCGCGGTTTACTACGACTTATTGCGATAAACTTGCTGGTACATTGGATATTTGTTTCTAATTGGAAGATTTGGATTGTCTCGTTTTATTACTGTTTTTAGACGTTGCCTTGTTGCTGTTTGTTACCGTTGCGAGCGGTGGCGCATCTGTTGATGGGCGTCATGGTTTATTACTGAGTTCAGCATGAAAACAAGGCCATATCGTCGAGGTTTGCTGATTTACCCGCCACACTGTGCGTTGCTGGTTATTACCACGGGCAAAGGACTGCAGAGCTTGTGCGCCAGCAATCCTTCGGATGTGTAGCCGACTTGTCTTTTCCTTTGCTGCCGAAGGCAGATCGGTGACTCTTCAATCGTTCTTTGGTGGTGCAGCGCGGCTTTAAAAGCGTTTCACTTGATGTCGCGGTTTATTACTGCTTTCCCACCTTTGCCGATGCTGGTGATGTGGTGGTTTATTACCGTTTTACAACCTCCGCCAACGCCCATAACGTCGCGGTTTATTCACCTTGGGGGATGCATTTGTCGTAGTGCTTTATTACCGTTTTTGCCATCGGGCGCGAGTGGTTTTCGGCTTGCGGAAGCAGTCCATTCCCGTTGTGCGCCTGGGTGGCTGGGGGCTTTAAGTCTGACATATGTGTGCGTATATGTAGATGTACATACATATATTAATGCTATATGCATATAGTCATACTTCTTTATATGAAGCAACTGCAAGACAGACCGAGTGTGCCAGTGCATCCGGTCATGAGATAAAAATACCTGGTATAAGGTGTATAATTGAGATGCTCTCAACTTAGTCATGTATGTATATATACAGCGATACATATACGCATACATGTGGTCATGTGGATTTACTCTGATATGCATAGGTGAAAAGTAATGTCTGTCCGCAGGGGTGGCTATGATGGCCCGACAGATTTCAAAGATGACTCGGAGGTAGTTATGCAGACAGTTGCGGTGTGCAATCAGAAGGGCGGCGTGTGCAAGACAACGACGGTCGCTGCCGTTTCATCGAGCGTTGCGGCGCGCGGGGCTCGCGTGCTGTGCGTCGACCTCGATCCCCAGGGCAACCTCACCGACGTGCTCGGCGAGACGACCTATGACCGCGACACGGTGTATGAGGTCCTCATGGGCAACGCCGACATTGCCGAGACGATTGTGCATCGCGAAGGCGCCGACCTCCTTCCCGCCGAGATCACCCTTGCCTCTGCCGAGAAGGAGCTGTTGGGAGTTCTCAATGGTCCCGCTCGTCTTAAGAAGGCGCTTGCCAAGGTCGCCGACGACTACGACCTGTGCGTCATTGACTGCTCCCCTTCCCTGGGTCTGCTCGTCACGATGGCACTTACTGCCGCCGACTACGTTGTCATCCCCACCACGTCTTCGTTCCTGGCGACCAAGGGCATCACTCAACTTGCCCAGACCATTGCCGACGTGCGCGAGTTCACAAACCCCGGTCTTCAGGTTGCCGGCATTCTTCTCACCAAGTACCATCGTCAGACCAACAATGCCAAGGTGAGCATCGTCGAGGCCGAGACCATGGCGTCGGCGCTCAACTGTAAGCTGTTCTCCACCAAGATTCGTGAGGCCGTGAAGGTTGAGGAAGCCCACGCTTCTGGCAAGCCCATCGTGGAATTCGCCCCCACGTCGGCCCCCGCGCGCGATTACGAGTCGTTTGTCGACGAGCTCCTGACCGATATGGGTTGGACGAGCGAGTAGGTTTTGAGCTTTTCTATATATGCAGAGGTACTGCTATTCATATAAGCACATGGGCATTGACCTGCAAGATATGTCAATATGCCTATGTGCTTATATGTATGTATATAGATGAGGATGGATGAGGCGCATGGCAAAGATTACCGCAAAGTCGGCAGAGCAGGAAGCAGCTGAGCGCCTGTCGCGCCTCGGCATGACGACGGGTGCATCTGGTCACAAGGTTGCCGTTCCCCCGGCCGCACCGGTGCCGGCTACAACGACGGCTACAGGCAACCCTGTCTCTGGGGTCAAGAAGGCAAAGGATCAGCGCCTGTGCATCATTGTCTCTCGCGAGCAGGCTCTCAAGGTGAAGCGCTATGCCCTGGAGAACGACACCACGGTGAGCGACCTGCTGCGTGGTTTCATCGACTCACTGTAAGGACAGTGCTTTCGCGTTCCACCGAACCTCAAATGATTCCGGGAAAGGCGGTGCTTCGGCGCCGCCTTTTTCTATGTGCGCAGCGGGATGATGATTACGACGAGAGCGCCGGGAGACGCAATAGGTTTCAAGAGCCTACCGGCGTGCGTTCAGCTGCCCGTGAACTCTATTAAGGAGAAGCTCTCTGCATTGAAGTATTTGAGTATCTTCGTATGAGCATATGTATGTATATCTATAAATATGTCTATATATACTCAATTACCAGGTAGTTTAATATATGGGCATATACAGCAATACTATTATTCATATAATCATACTTTACCAAATGTGCTTCAGGCCGGAATTGCCAAAAACCAGCTAGACAGGTGTTTTTGGCAAAAAATGTGGCAGTTCTTTGCCAGCAATTTGGAGAGCGGATAGTTTCTCGGAGTCTTTGCGGGTTTGGCGCAGCCGAAGCGTACTCTTTTGAGCCTTATCTAGGGGGAGCATCCTCCCCAAGCAGCGAAAGACAGGTCGGTGAGATGGACGAAAAAGAAGCCGCCGAGATACAGGCGGAAATGATTGACGAGGAAGCCGTCGCCCAGGCGACCGCTCGTGAGGGAATTGGCTCGGCTGCTCCCCTCTTGCAGTCGCCCTTGCGTGAAAACGAGCTCAACTCAACCTCCGGAGCGCTTCAGCACCATTACTCGCGCCCGGTTGCCGAGACGGTGGTTGCCGCGGTGCGCAAGGTTTGGCGCATTGTCTTGCAGCTTGGACTCATTATTGCAGTCTGCCTTGCCGGCGAACAGATCAGCGACGTGCTCCCCATCGACGTGCCTTCCAACATCTGCTCGATGGTACTGTTGCTCGTGTTTATGCTCGGCGGGGTCATCAAGATGGAGTGCATCTCCGACGCGGCAGACTTCCTGCTCGACAATATGGCGATTTTCTTTGTGCCTGCCGCCGTGGCAGTCATGGGAATCTTCAGCCAGATCGAGGACGTCGTGATCAAGCTCGTCCTCATCACCTTCCTCACGACGATCATCGTGTTTTTCGTCACGTCGTTCACCGTGTCCACTGTTGCGAACCTCATGGCACGCAGCGAGGTCCGCGCTGCGGAGAGGGCAGCGGCGGCCGGCCAAGAGTCTCAGAAGGAGGCATAGGCCATGGAGGCAATCGCAATTTTTGCGTTTGGCATCGTCATCTCGCTTGTGGCGTTCCAGGGCGCGCGCTGGCTGAGCGGAAAGCTCCACTCTCCCCTGTTGAACCCCCTGCTTGTGGCAACGGCGTTCATCATTGTTATTTTGTCAGTCTTCCATATTCCGCTGGCCGACTATCAGCAGGGCGCGCAGCTCATCTCGTTCTTCCTCGGGCCCGCGACCGCCGTACTCGCCTATTCGGTGTATCGCCAAATTGCAGTGCTCAAGCGCCATTTCATCCCGATTATGACCGGGTGCCTCATCGGCAGCCTCACGAGCATGTTGAGCGCATTCTTGCTGTGCAAGGCGTTCGGGCTGGACGAGGCGGTCACGATGAGCATGCTGCCCAAGTCGGTCACGACGCCCATCGCCATGAGCCTGTCTGAGGAGCTCGGCGGCATCACGTCGGTCACGGTGGCGGTCGTCATCGCCACGGGTATCATGGGTTCGATTCTGGCGCCCACGCTTATCAAGGTCTTCCATGTGAAGAGCCCCATCGCCGCCGGTGTGGCAATCGGCACGTGCAGCCACGCCATCGGCACGAGCCGCGCCATGCAGCTCGGTGAGATCGAAGGTGCCATGAGCGGCATCGCGATTGGCGTGTCGGGCTTGCTCACGATGATTCTCGCCCTGCTGTACCACTCGATGATGATGTAGTTCACAGGACTGTTTACCTGCTGTTTTAAACAGAAAAGAATGAAGAAGTATGCCGGTATGCGTATGATGATATGCATACCGGCATACTTCTATATGAGAAGCTAAAGCTCAGCGATTCCTTACGATGAAGCCTCAGACGGTGCCATCTCGTGAGGCACGTCACGCGCTCCTCATGAGGAGCCAACCGGAGTCGGAAAAAGACATTGATCGGCCTTGTTTTATGGCAACCTGTATGTCTTTCCTCGGGTCCGACCCTCAGCGGCGAGGAGACCCTGTTCGACCAGCTTGGCGAGTTCGCGTTGAGCCGTGCGGGGCGAAAGTCCCAGTATGGCGCATATGTCCTTGACTGCCAGGAAAGGTTGTTGAGAAAGAACTTCTCTTGCCGCTGTGTATACAGAATCGGTGCGGTTGACTGCCGACGTGCGCGGGGACGCATCCGTGGGGAGGCCGACCATTCTGGTTTCGTGCGCTTCATGTAGTGCAGTGTCTCTTGCTGTGGTCAAGTTTGGGTCTGCGCCGCTGTTCGAATGCTTCTCGCTCTTTCCAGGCGTCATGGGTTCTCCCACTTTTGGCAGTGACAACGGTATAACAGTCTTGAACACGTCGCCCTCTGTGAGCACGGGGTTGGCTCCGGTATACGCTTGCGAGTATCTAAAGAGCGTTGGCACTCCGGACCCGAGCTCCTCGGCCAAGCCTATCTGGTTGAAGAACTTGGCGATCGTGGGGTTCTTCGGCGTAGGAAAAGAATTCTGTGGGCTGAGAGCCCCCTGAAACGATGCGCGGCTGGCATTGTCGGCGACAAGCTTCTCACGGTCGATGATGATGCGGGCCGGGCGCGGGCTGATGTATTCCCGATGAATGAGGCTGTTGGTGACGACCTCGCGGACGATGATATCGCGCGGGCTTATGGCCTGTCCTTGTTCAAGGTGAAAGCGGTCGGGTAAATATGCGCTTATGAATTTACATATCTGCATATGTGCATCAATGAGGTTTGTGCTGGTACAGAGACGGTCGTCGTACCTCTCGGTGTTGTCAATACGGATTATGACGTCGGTTTTGTAGGCGGGACAGACCGAGGCGATGACATCATCCCGTCCCATGAGCAGAGCCGCCGCTAATGTATATCCCTCTTCGCCCGAGGCATAATCCATCGCATACAACCTCATGCTTTTGAGAATCTCGCGGTCGCTCATTTGCTTCCAGGGATGATCGGCATGCTTGGCGTAGGCGCGTCTGCGAAATTCACCCATGCGGTTAAGGGCAAGGTCGCTGTCGGTAAGATAGGGGAAGATCCGTTGTTCGGTAAACACATTTTGCTTGCGTAGGTACATGCCGGCGAGCCCGTCTGTCGTTTCGACTCGGATGTCAGCGTCTTCAACGCGGTCGTACACTATCTTTTTGTAGCGGTGGATCGAGGAGCTCATGGGTACCCATACGCGCAGGACTGTTTTGTCTCCTACTTGAATTTCCTCGAATTCTGTGACAACGGTGGGGCTGAAGACGTTTTCGTTGTTGGTGACATTGACGATGTTGCGCTTTATGCTCAGCAGAGAAGCTCGCGGAACCCCGGCGATGTCTCCTGAGTCCGTGATGCCTAGATAGATGCTTCCGCCGTTGCGGTTGCTGAAAGAGCAGATGGTTTCGAACGTGTCGGATTCGGGTTGATTACCGCATCGTTTGAACTCAACCGATGGGCCTTCTCCAAGAAGAATCGTTTCTTGCAGCTGTAACGGCGTCATCGATACCCCTTGTCTCGCGGCTTATTGCGACAGAAGAATACTATTACGACGCATATGACGCAATAAATATAGTTAAAATGTCGCAATATCCAATATGATGCAATCATTCTGACGCAAATAGGTAAATTGCGACAATTTGTCGCAAAATAGTCGGATATGCACGAAACAGACGGAGTGCTTTGGCTTAGGGGAAGGCATATCATTTAGAAATGCGACGTGTGGGACTGGCGAGCGGTCTTGAATGTTGGTCATCTGATGGGGTACACTCCTACCAGCGAGGCCCGCAGTGGAGTGCGGGCGGCGCGGATTTTTAATATGAGAGAGCCATTGTCAATAGACATGCTGAAATCGGGCCGGGTGAAATT
>UQBS01000067.1 GCA_900539345.1 uncultured Coriobacteriaceae bacterium
CTGACATTCCCACGGATTTTCTGCACAAGGTCAAAGGTCTGCTGGTCAATGATAGGTTCATGGGTATTCTCGAAAATTGTCCATTTGTCCTCTGGGACATAATGGCTTTTCTCCAGCCGCTTGATGAGAGCTGACGCGGCTGAAAGCGGGCTTTCTGTTGGGTGCTTGGGTTTAGAGAAAACTCATGCGAAAGAAAACACCTGCTAGATGGTTTGGTGAAATTGGCGCCTTGAGACTGTTGGCTTCCTGCAACCACCAGCCCTAGCTCAGCGCGGCTGGAGAGCCCCGAAAGCGCGGAAGTATCTGCCCAATGCCTGCCGATGCGATGATCACCGCTTTACCCCCCTATACCTTTTCTCGGGCTTCATCTATGTTTGTGACTCCCAATTTTGCATAGATGTGTCGCACGTGGCTTTTCACGGTGTTATGGGTGATACAAAGAGACTCCTCGACTTCTTTGAGAGACGCTCCTTTGAGCCGCATGAGCAATACATCTTCTTCGCGTCGAGTCAGGTCATACTGCCGGGCGGCACGCGAGCAGGCGTCAGCTAGACCGGCCCCGGGCGTGCCGATCGACGCATCGGCTTCACCTGACGGCTCAATGCCCCATCCGCCTGCGAGACTTGTGTCCGAAGTCAGCGCGACAAAGGCCACGGTGACTGCCACGATGAGAATCGACATGACGGGCGTGGCCAGTCCGTTGGCCAGGCCATCTGCGAGTTCGACGCTGAGCAAATTGGCCGCGAGACTGCCTGCTTGGCCGCAGGCAAGCGTAAGCCCGAATACCCACAGGGCGTTGACGCCGCGTCGAAACGAGAGGTCGAACAACAGCGAAACCACGAATGCAAGCAGGGCCTCTTGGGCGATGCGCGTGGCGACCATGCCCGGTATGGCAAAAGTGCTCCCGTTGATTTGGCAGAGCATCCCACAGAGCATGAGCGGCAGTGCGGCATAGCGAATCATGCGGTAGGGGAAGCGTTTGAAGCCCAGAAGCGCTACGGCAAGCAGAATCCCGTAGCATATAACGCCTGCTACAGCGGTATAGCCTTTGTCGCTTTCCGCCATGGTGTTGAGTACGAACTTGCCCACAAGGTTGAACATGCCGAGCAGCAGAACCGGCATCCAGGGAAATTCCCAGCGTGGGCTGACGGCTTCACCCTGAGCGTATGGCATGTCCCGCACGGCAGCCGTTCCCCTGATGAGGCAGACGAGGGATGCGATCGGCATGAGGCAGATTGCGACATAAATGACGCCTGGCAATGCGACGGGCAGCATGAAGCACGTTAGGCGTAACCCAGAGGCGAGGAGGCCCGCGCCGATGAAACAGAGCATGGCATAGTCAACGCTTAGGCTGGCGATGAGCTCATACCAGGCAAGCATCATGATGCTTGAGCCTATGGCGGACAAAGGTGTTCCCACAAGAAACAGGACGAGAGACCATGTGGGGTCCTCGCATGCGATGGAGACCATGACGGTTACCGCGCCTGTGACGCACAGGCATGTCGCTGCCGTCAGTGCCCGGTGACATCCTTTAAGCGTGAGGCCGTGTCGTGAGAGGACGGCTATTGCAGCATAGGCAACGATTGAGAAGCCATAGTACAAATAGATGGCCGAGGGACCCAGGGCGAGAATGCCCGGCGCGGTTTGCCCCATGAACATGGTGGGGAACGCCAAGGCAAAGCAGAATCCGAAAAGGGCGGGTACATAGGGACCGGCCGCAGGACGAGAGGCGGTCTCCTTGGGGCGGCAAAAGGCTTTCTCGAGCTTGCCAACTGAGCCCCCCTTCGTCTGCGCCTGTTTTTGAGCGTCCATTTCAGCCTCCCGCATTGCTTTTAGATACGGCCATTATCGCCCAGCGGGCTTGAAAATGCAGCGCAAGGCGGGGGTGAGGTTTATCACGCCCCTTGTGTGGCATGCGTTACCTGAGATTTCACCCCTGGCTCCGCCTTTCGCAATCGAGTTGGGGAGGCCAGTATCCAAAACGGTTTGAGCGTTACGGGCGAGTCTACCGCCGTCTGCGAATGACGGGCTTGTGCGCTCATGTGACATTGTCAAACAAGAATAGGAGTCGAAGGTATGGAACTGTCTCGCCGTTCGTTTGTTGAGGGAGCCGCCATGGTCGGTGCGAGTGCCGTCATGGGGGCGGCGGAAGTTTGTGAGAGATGCGGGCTTGCTTGCGCCGACACGGTGCAAGATGCAGCCTCACGCCGTGAATGTGCCGTCGTGGTCGTTGGTTTGGGCACGTCGGGCCTGATGGCTGCCGCTGGAGCCGCCAGGCAGGGGGCTTCGGTCATTGCGGTTGATTGCGCCGCCGGCCTTGCGGGTACCACGAACTGCTACACGCACGGTCCCTTCATCGTAGGTTCGAAGCTCCAACTTCGGTATGACAATCCCCTCACCGTGCAGGAGGCTGTCACCGCACTGCAGGAGAAATCGAACTACGCCTACAACAGCTCTGCCCTGCGTGCAATTCTTGCGGCGACGGGCCGAGCGGTCGACATTCTCGTTGATGATGCCGGCTTTACGTTTGACAACTCCCCGTTCCCTGACTCTACGCCCGAGTCGGCCATGATTAACCGTGCCGCCCATACCTACGACGAAAAGGGCGAAGACCGTGCCGCCAAGTTTCAGACGATGCTCGATGCGAACGGAGTCGAGTGCCTTTTTGACGCACGGGCAACTGAGATTGTCTTGGATGACGGCCGGATTGCAGGTGTGCGCTGTGCTTCTGCCGAAGGAGATTTTGAGGTGCGCGCCAAGGCCGTTGTGTTGTGTACCGGAGGTTTCCTGAACAACCCTGAGTTGCAAGCGAAGTACCTTGCAGGCGCGAAGGTGGTCGCAAAGTCCGTGGCGGTGTGCGACGGCGCTGGCATCGAGATTGCCCAGTCTGTCGGTGCACAGGTGGGCAAGTCCTTTTCCGTTGTCATGAATGAGTACGGCGGTGCCAACGACAAAGCCGAGCCCATTACCGGCTCCAATTCCTTTTCTTCGCCCAATCCTGGCAATGACATGCTCCGTGCCGCGCACTTCGGTGGTCTCTTTGTGGACGCAAATGGCCAGCGGTTTGTCAATGAGGGATATCTGGCTGAGAACCCATTTTATTCTGGCGAGCCTTTGACCAGGCAGAGCGTGTATTACGCTATTTTTGACGAGTCGTTCATGGTGCGCCTGGAGACTGAGCCTTTCGCGAATTTCTTCCATACGGCGAAGATGGTCAAGGGTGCGGGCGACATGGTGCTCACAAATGCACGTGACCAGTTTGCCGAGGCAGTTGGGCAGGGCTGGGCGTTCAGCGGCGAAACGGTCGCCGACTTGGCGAAGGCGTGCGGACTTGTGGATTTGGAAGAGGCGGTCGAGGCATACAACGTGGCATGCAAGGAGGGGGAGGATGACGAGTTCTACAAAGACCCAAGCTACCTTGCGCCGATCGCCGACGGTCCCTTCTACGCTGTTGAGCTTCAACCTTCGGCCTACATGTCGCTTGGCGGCATCAAATGCAACGGTTCGTGCCAGGCGCTTGACGCGAATAACGCGGCTATCGCAGGTCTATATGTGGCGGGCGGTGACGCCGACATCTACACGAGCCCCTACCTGCAGAATGGATCGGCGAACGGTTTTGCACTGGGATCGGGCTTGGTTGCAGGCGAGGCGGCTGCGGCCGAGGCGCTGGCATAGCGTACATATCCGGGTATTTTGCCGAGAGAGTGCTCTCACGACAAAGACATTAGCTACAAAACGAAAGGAATCACCATGCAAAGCATTTCGCGTAGGGGCCTCGTAAAGGCTGTTGGGGCAACCGCGGCCATCTCGCTTGCGCCGGCCGCTGCTGCCACTCGCGCCATGGCCGACGGCACGGCGAGCCTTGTGCCCGGTACGTACACCGGCATGGCCGACGGCATCTCCTCCACCGTGGGCGTCACGGTGACTGTGGACGGCGGTGGCTCCATTGCCAACGTCGAAGTGGACGCTTCTGGTGAAACAGACAACATTGGTGTCGCCGCTGCCGATGAGCTTGCCAGCCAGCTGCTTGCTGCGGGTTCGGCCGACATCGACGGAGTGAGCGGTGCCACCATTACCTCTGGTGCCGCCAAGAAGGCTATGAAAGACGCCCTCAAGCAGGCCGCCTCGGGCCAGTCTGCTGATGACACGGCCCAGGGCAACGTTGTCACCGTGACCGATCCCGACGTGCCCTCCTGGCTTGGTGTCAAGCCTGAGATTACTGATGACATGTGCGTTGAGACCATTGAGTGCGAGCTGCTCATTGTGGGCTCGGGAACGGCCGGCCACTTTGCCGCGATGAACGCCGTGCGTCTGGGAGCTTCCCCCCTTATCATCGAAAAGGCCGAAATCGGCCTGGGCATCCGCTACCAGATGGGCGCCATCAACACCAAGCTTATGCAGTCGGCTGGAATCGAGGTCGATCGCAACGAGATCACGCGTGATTTCAGCCGCTACTCCAACTGCTGGAACGACCCCAAGCTCGTGCATCTGTGGTACGACAATTCTGCCGAGCCCTTCGACTTTTATGACGACCTGTGCCGTGAGGCCGGCTTGCGCCCGCACCTCATGAAGTTCGCCACCAATGAGGAGAATGCGCTCAAGGGTTTTGTCGAGTGCAACGAGGTCCTCAAGGACGCCGATCTCGATCTCGATCCGGCGCAAGTTGTGGAGGCTTATGTGGAGGAAAGCGGCGGTGCATTCCGCTACAACACGTCCATGGTTGAGCTCATCCAGGATGAAGGCGGCCGTGTAGTGGGCGTGTACGCCACCAACGAGGATGGCGACTGCATCCGCATCAATGCCGAGAAGGGCGTTATCATGGCCACGGGCGGCTACGCACACAACCGCGAGATGATGCGCGCCCTGCAGCCTCAGGCCGCTAAGGTCTACGCCGGCGAGCGCGCCCCCATTACCAACCAGGGTGATGGCATCAAGGCCGCCCTGTGGGCCGGCGCAGCCAAGGATGACAAGGCTGCCTGCATGCTTTTCGAGCGCGCGGCCCTGCCCATTGGCACAACCGATGTGCAGAAAGCCTTGGAAGACGGCGTGAGCAAGCTGTTCTGGATGGGAAGTCAGCCCTTCCTCACCGTCGACCTCAATGGCGAGCGTTTCTGCAATGAGAGTGGCCTGTACGATGATCGCCTGCACGCCATCTCTGGCAAGGGTGGCGTCATGGTTGAGATCATTCCCGGCAACTACTACGAGCACAATGTGGCCTACGATACTGATGGCTGTTCCCGCTCCGTTCCCATGCCTTTGTGGGACGGCGAAGAGGAGTACATGAGTAAGGACACCACCGAGCGCCGTGCCGAAATGTTCACGACCGAACCCTCCTATTTTGCCTGCGCCGACACCATCGAGGAGCTTGCCGAAAAGCTGAATCTGCCGATCGACAACCTTGTAGCAACTGTCGAGCGTTACAACGAGCTGTGCGATAAGGGCGTTGACGAGGACTTCGGCAAAGAGGCCTTCCGTCTTATGGATTATAAAACGGGACCCTTCTATGGCGTGTACATTTCTGGACTCATCCTGTGCACGTTCGACGGCATCGTGGTGAATACGCGCCTTCAGGCCTTGCGTCCCGATGGCACGGCTATTGACGGCCTTTATTGTGTGGGCAACGACATGGGCCGCTACTTCTGCGACTCTTATCCCAATCTGACCGCCGGTGCCGCTGGCGGCAAGAGTGCTACGTTCGGCTGGCTTGCTGCCGCTGATACCCTGGGAAAGAGCGAGTAGAATCTGATAAGGCAGTTCCGTAAAGAGAGCTGACAACTACGTTTCCGCCCGTCTGGTTTTGTGACTGGACGGGCGGTTTCCGTAGGGGCGAGGACGACGTGTGCTGGGCACCAGGATGTGGCATATGCAGTGGCGCGGGTTGGGGGTGTCCCCGATTATTCCTCAGCCGCCCTCGCTCTTCCCCGTGCCCCCTACGCCTCTTTCCCCTCCACCAGGTCGAGCATCTGCTGGCGGTCGTGGACGTCGAGCTTCTTGTAGATGTGGGCGAGGTGCGTGTTGACGGTGCCGGTGGAAAGCCCCAGCTCCTCGCGGATGCGCTGGGTGGTGCGGCCCTTGGCGGCAAGCGTGAAGACCTCGGTCTCCTTGGGCGTCAGGCCATACTCTTGCGCCACCTGCTGCACTCGCAGCATGAATCGGCGCGGAGCCTGAGGGCGGTCGTCGTCGGCGTCGATGAGACGGGCGAACACTTCCTCGTCGGCGATGAAAAGCAGGGCCGCCAGGATGGCGCCTGCGCACAGAAGCGCGATGAAGCTGAGCACACGGTAGCTCGGCGCGCAGAACGACACGAGCAGCCCGCCGAAGAACGTGCCCGCCAGGCATCCCAGGTACGACGCGCCCAGGCCCAGGCCGAACAGCTCAATGACCGAGACGGGGTAGGCGCGCGCGGTGAGCGTGAGATAGAGCCAGGCGAGCATGCTGAACATGCAGTAGCACACGAGCGTGGTGAGGTCCGCCGCCAGCCCCAGGTCGCTGACGATGGGCGTGAGCAGCGTGAGGAACACCAGCACGCACATGCTCGTGCGGCAGGTGATGCGCACCGCGGCCGACTTGGTGGCCTTACTTGCGGCCAAGGCGAGCGTTGCCGCAGAGAGTACGGTGGCCAGCAGGAAGAGCCAGCGGTAGGCCACGGGGCTCGAGGCGGGGTCCACCGTGAGGAAGAGTGCCCGCATGAAGCTCTCTACCAGGCCGAGCAGGCCGATGCAGATGAACGTGCGAATAAGCGCACCCCACGATGTGCTTCCGGTCTCGGAGCAATGCGCCGTCAGGGGTGCCTGGGCGGATTGGGTCAAGGGACACTCGTCGTGATTCGGTTTGCGGCATGCCACGCGAAAGAGCGCCGCGCTCAAGGGCGGCAGGAGCGCGCATACGGCGATGGCCGGCGTTGCAGGGAGGGAGAGCACCGCGACGAAGACGACCGCGCCAAAGACAAACGAGCTCGTCAGGCAGCCCACGGCAAGCGAGGCCTTACGGAAGCACAGAAGCCCCCAGGCCCAGGCGAGCAGCAGTATCGCCACCGCGCAGCCCGACAGGGTGGAGGTGATGGAGCACCAAGGCTGTGTGAACACGCGACGCTCCACCATGGTGAGCACCACTGTTGCGATGCACAGCACCGCCGAAGCCATCGGTGGCAGGCGCAAAATCCAGCGCGCTCTGCAGCGGCTGGGGTCCGTGGGGTGCGGCATGCGACGCGAGCATAGGCCCACGACGGTGGCACAGATGAGCAGCGTGACTACGATGCCGCAGCACGCGAAGGTATAGGTGCTGTTGAGGTGCGCGATGTCGTTGCGCGTTGAATAGTGCACAAGCCTGCTGAAAAAGACGATATACGTCCACGCAAGGATGCATCCCAGCCCTGCGGTCGTTGAAGCGAGCGACCCCAGTCGGGCTTCCTCGTTGTTCGTCAAAGCCATCTCTCCCAATTCCCGTTACTCGAACGGGCCTATTATCCACCCTTTGCCCCTTATGCGCCACCATTGGCCGATGTTGCACATGCAACGCCTTCAGCTTTCTTCAGTCCCTTGACGCACAGCCATTCTACCAGGTAAACGCCGCATCATAAAGAACATTTGACCTCAGTATTCAAATCATCCGACATGACTTTTCAGGTTCTTCTGCCTATGGTGATGTTAAGCGTGGCGGAACTGTGCTCTGTCGCGCGCTTGTTTTGTACGTATGGGTTAATGGGTGAAGGAGGAAACGTATGGAACGCACCCCCAACATTTCGAGGCGCAGCTTCGTTGCCGCCGGTGCGGCGCTCGCCGGCATGGCGGCAGCCAGCGCCGGTCTGGGGACCCCGCTGCTCTCCCAGGCTGAGGAAGCCGCCTCTGGCGAGGGCATGCAGAGCGAGTACGAGGGCCTGGAGGTCCGTCACGCGTTCTGCCAGATGTGTGGCCCCGCCCGCACGCACTGCTCCACGCTGTGCTACCTCAAGGACGGCCGCTGGACCAACGTCGAGGGCAACCCTCAGGCCGGCAACAACTGGGGCCGCGGCAGCCGCACGCTGTGCGCCAAGGGCAACGCCGCCATGCAGGTCATGTACTCTCCCACGCGTCTCGAGTACCCGATGAAGCGTACGGGCGAGAAGGGCGAGGGCAAGTTCGAGCGCATCACGTGGGAGCAGGCGATCGAGGAGATCTCCGCCAAGCTGCTCGAGCAGAAGGAGAAGTACGGCCCCGAGTCCTACGGCGTCCTGTCCCCTCAGTACTATGCCGTTCTTAGCACGCTGGGCCGCCGTTTCCTCAACGTTCACGGATCGCCCAACTACATGCACTCCGCCATCTGCAACTCGCAGCGCATGTTCTCCAACCTGATTACGCTCGGCGGCCCGAGCCACATGGCCTGCAACAAGACCATGCCCGGCCAGCTCGGCAAGGCAAAGCTCATCGTTAACTGGGGCTACAACTCCGAGAACTCCGGCATCAACCAGGGCAACCCCAACGGCCGTCTCAACGCCATGGAGAAGGGCGCCCAGTCCATCGACATTCGCCCGATGCGCGACGCTCTGGCTTCGCATTCCGATATCTGGGTGCCCGTGCGTCCCGGCACCGACTGCGCGCTTGCCATGGCAGTCCTGAACTACATTATCTCCAACGACCTGTATGACCACGACTTCGTGGACAACTGGTGCGACGGCTTCGACGAGCTGGCCGCGTCCGTGGCTGACTGCAGCCCCGAGTGGGCCGAGGAGATCACCGGCGTCGCCGCCGCTCAGATCGAGCAGATCTCCGAGATGATGGGCACCATCAAGCCCATGGCCATCTTCTGCGGCAACGGCATCGGCGACCAGCAGAACGACGGCCACTGGGCTCAGGCCAGCATCGACCTCATCGAGGCCATCACCGGCAACATCGCTATCGAGGGCGGTTCCGGCGCTGCTGCGCCTGGCGCTCCTTCGCTCATCAAGACCAACCCGTTCGACATCCTGACCGACCGCCTGCCCGCCTCCGAGGAGGACGAGGCCAACGGCTGGATGCCCGGCGTCGCCAAGCTCGTCGCTCCCGAGACCCCGCGTTGGTTCCAGACCATGGTCACGCAGGAGTCCGGCCCCACGACCGCTTACTACAAGGGCCTGCTCTCCATCCTTACCGAGGAGCCCTATCCGCTGCGTTGCGTCTTCGCGCAGTCGTCCAACCCGCTGACCGCCACTCGCCAGCCCAAGACTATCATCGAGGCTCTCAAGAAGCTCGAGCTCTACGTCGTGATGGACACCGAGTGGAACAGCTCCTGCGACTACGCCGACTACGTGCTCCCCGCATGCGTCAACTATGAGTCCGACGAGCAGTTCGCTACCAAGAACAGCAAGGACGGCACCTGGATCGGTATCAACCAGAAGATTCAGGAGCCCCTGGGCGAGTCCATGAGCGACTGGGACTTCTACTGCAAGCTTGCCGACGCCATGGGTTACGGCGACGACTTCTGGCACGGCGACTTCGACGAGTGCCTGCGCGAGCAGCTCGACGGCTCGGGCTTCACGCTCGAGGAGCTGCGCGAGAAGGGACAGATCTTCGTCGAGCGCACCGAGGAGTTCACTCCCGGCGAGGCCAAGGTCCAGAACTACGAGGAGCTTTTCGCCAACCTGCCCAACGGCAAGGTCCAGTGCTACAACAGCTGGATCGGCGGCAAGCCCAACAACCTCGACACCGGCGAGCTCAGCGGCGTGCCCGTGTACAACGGCCCCGCAGAGTCCATTGCCGGCACGCCCGACATCGCTGCCGAGTACCCGCTCGTGTTCTCCGACGTTCACGCGTACCGTCTGTGCAACCACAGCTACTACGTCAACGTGCCTTACCTGCGCGAGCTGCAGCCTGAGCCCTGGTTCAAGATTAACCCCGCCACGGCTCAGAAGTACGGCATCGAGGACGGCGACTGGTGCCGTGTCGAGAGCCCGCACGGCTGGGTGAAGCTCGTTGCCCGTTACTTCGACTGCATTGCTCCCGACGTGCTCATGGCTCGCCGCGGTTGGTGGGAGGACTGCCAGGAGCTCGGCCTTCCCGGCTACGGTTGCGAGGACGGCGGCAGCGAGGTCAACGTCCTGTACGACGACGATCCCAACAACTACGATCCGTTCCACTCCGGCATGTCCAAGCAGACCCTCGTCAAGATCGAGAAGCTTGACGAGTCCGAGATCCCGACGGCTCCCGTCCAGGCGTAAAGGAGAGCGAAAATGAGCAACCAGTACGGCTTTTACGTTGACACGAGCCGCTGCATCAAGTGCTGGGCATGCCAGGTGTCCTGCAAGCAGTGGAACGAGATTCCCGCCGGCACCACGCGTCGCCGCTGGCTGGTAGAGGAAGACGAGGGCGTGTTCCCCGACGTCAACCGTAGGTTCTTCTCCACGAGCTGCAACCACTGCGAGAACCCCGCCTGCGTTGAGGCCTGCCCCACCGGCGCCCTCACCAAGCGCGAGGAGGACGGCCTCGTGGTCGTCGACCGCAACCTGTGCATCGGCTGCCAGACCTGCGCGTCTGTCTGCCCCTTCGACGTGCCCACCTACCGCACCGGCGAGGACACGACGATGGACAAGTGCGACGGCTGCGTGACCTGCGGCAAGACCCCCGAGGACGAGCCCCACTGCGTGGCTTCCTGCCCCACCAAGGCCCTGCACTTCGGCCCCATCGAGGAGATGGAGAAGCTCGCAGCCGAGAAGGGCGGCGCCCGCATGGAAGGCGAGACGAACCCGAGCACGTTCATCTCGTAGGTTTGCGCACTCTTCGCCGCCCGTGAGTCTTGCGGGCGGCGTTTGTCACGTATCGCCCAGGGCGCAGGCACGGCAATGCTGTACGGCGCACTGCGCCCGCCTGCGATTTGGGCGGGCGGTGATTGATGCTCGTGCTGTGCGATCTGCGAGTTCGACAGATGTCCAGTGGCACGCATGGTGACATGTGTTCCGCAGGGCGCGAGTGCGACAAGCTGTGTGCGGTGCGAATGACTGTCTTGGTATGATGTAAGCGGGCGGCTGGGCCGGGTGCTCCGCCGCCCGTTTTTATATGGATGGACGGGCACGGGCGGAAGCGGCTGCCGTGCCGGTGGATGGTGAGCGTCTCTTTTGACGCGTGCTGTAAGAGTAGAAGGCGAGAAAGGAAGCTCCCATGGTTGACGAGAAGACAAACGAGCAGGTAGCAGGCGAGGGTGTGCAGGTTGACGCCGACGAGCTGAGGGCGCGTGCCGGCACTTTCGCGTTCCTTGCCCGTGCACTGTCCGACGAGGAGCTTCCCGTCGAGTTCCTGGGCGCTCTTGCGGCCGGCGGCCTTGAGACGGGCACCGCGCTCGACGGCTATATGGCAGGTCTGGCGGGCCTTTCCGCCGAGCAGCTCGAAGAGCGCCGCCGCGACCTCGCGGCCGATCATTCGACCTGCTTGCTGGGTATGTCCGCTCGCCCCGTGAGCCCCTTCGAGTCGGTGTACACCACCGACGAGCATCTCATGCGCAGGGACTCTTGCGTGAAGGCGCGTCAGGCCTACGCTGCGAGCGGCTTTGCGCCTGCCGCCATCCTGCGTGTGCCTGAGGACCACATTGCCGTTGAGCTGCAGTTCTGCGCGATGCTGCTCAACCGCGCGGCCGATTTCGTCGCAGCAAACGAGCCTGAGGCCGCCGAGCGCGACATGGCTGCCCAGGCAACCTTTGTGCGCGAGCACCTCGTTGGCTGGACCCCGCACTTCTGCGACCTCCTCGAGGGCCGCGCCTCCACCGACTTCTACCGTGGCATCGCCCAGATGCTGCGCCGCCTCGTATCCGAGGAATCCACCGAACTGGGGGAGTAGCGGCTCTCGACACGCATCCACTGCCATTTCGCGAGCGACAGGTTGAAATATCTAACGTTTTGCCAGCCGAATCGGCCCAAAACCGTTGTATTTCTCAACCTGTCGCTCGCGCGTTGTGAGTCCGCATTCCTGCCTTTGATCGGTCGCATGGTTCAAGATGGCGAAAAGGGACGGGGACAATCCGTCTTTCCGCAGGCAGATGCCTCGCGTCTTCGTGAAGTGATGGGTTGCGCTCATCGGCCCTTGTCTGTCGATGCGTGCCGGCACCTCATTCTGCGACTTAGATGAATGGGGATGGGCGCGGCATATTGCCTTACGTCGCCGGGATGCCCGTGGCGCACCCGTTTCGCGAGTCGCGGGCATCCCCGCACGGAGGCCCCGGCCATCCTTGCGCCCCGCTCTCACTCGAAATCCTTCCGCTGAGGGCCCCGCGACAGGCCCCGGGCCCTCTTCGCGCCCGCCCTTATGTTGAAAAATGCCAAAAGTCTGCGTAATAATTTTCCGTGGGAAGGTAGCCTCCAAAGGTGCAGGCAATCTACCTGGTGTTTTCTAAACGGCATCGGCTGTCTAACTCCAGTGCGGGAGTTATAACGCATACTTTTGCCAGTTTTGGGCTAGCCGTTCGTGCGAAGCCCCGGGATGACGAACCGCACGGCCCCGTTTAGCCGGCATGGCCCCACTTCTGCCTCTGGTGGAATGAGTGGGAGCGATGGGCGCGGCGCAATACGCGCGTCAACGGTGCGCGTGCCCGCCCCCCGCATGTTGCCCGCGAGCAAAATGGCACGCTACACCCGCCTCTTGTGCCATTTACCCGATGCTGCGCCGCCTCGTATCCGAGGAATCCGCCGAGCTGGGGGAGTAACGGCTCTCGGCGTGCCCCGAATTGCGCCTCGCGAGCGACAGGTTGAAATATCTAACGTTTTTCCAGCCACTTCGGCCCAAAACCGTTGTATTTCTCAACCTGTCGCTCGCGCGTTGTGTAAGCCGTTGTGCCTGCCCCTGGTTTAGCGCACGCGGTTCCAGAATCCCTCAATCAGTGCGTTCACCTCGTCGGGTTTGTCGGTATTGGAATTGTGACCGGCGTCGGCAATCCAATGCAGGTCGAGGTTCTCGGTGGCGGACCAGCGTTTGTTGTAGCCGCGCGCCGAGCCTGCTGCGTCCTTTTCACCGCAGATGAGCAGGCTCGGGCAGTCGATGATGTACGGGCGTCCTTCGGCTGCCGCATCTGCCAGGACACGATACCCGTGCGCTGCGAGGTCGCAATACTCGCGCTTGCCATAGCCTGCCATCATCTCGCGCATGAGGGCCTGGCCTTGCGGTGTGGTTGCGCATCCTGTGGAGCCCAGGCGTACGAGTGTTTTCCAAGGGATGCTCAGGTACATGAGACGGGTGTGGCGCAGCGCCCAGATTTCCCACCCGCGGAAGTACCGGCGCTTGAGGGGCGCTGAGTCAATCGAGACAAAACCGGCCGCCTGACCTGGGAAGAGATCGAGAAATGCCTGGGCTGTGTAGCCTCCCATGGACTGGCCCACGAGTATGGGGCGCTCGATTCCTTCTTGCTCCAGAATGCCATGCAGCCAGCGCGCGAGGTCGTCGAGCGTCCATGCAAGCTCGAAGGGGCGCGATTCTCCGTGCGAGGGCGCATCCCACACAAGAAGGTTCGCCTTGCCTTTGAACGCGGCAATCTGGGGTTCGAAGAGCCGGTGATCAGCCGTGAGACCAGGCAAAAAGATGAGCCACGACCTGTCCGGGCAGCCTTTGCGCGAAACCCAGTATGCAATGTCTCCCTGCGGCGTGCGAAATGCGCATCTCTCCATGCCATCCTCCCAGGTCAGGCGTTTTCTAATCTCTCTGTTAGACCACCGTTGACATAAGTTGTCCGCCCCCGCCGGTAGGATGCC
>UQBS01000068.1 GCA_900539345.1 uncultured Coriobacteriaceae bacterium
CCGATGGTACTGCAGGGGCAACCCTGTGGGAGAGTAGGGCGTCGCCATCTCACGAGGGATATTTTTGTTTCTCAGCTTACTTTCACCAGGCACTCGTTCTCACTGATGTTGGGAGCGGGTGCCTTTTTGCTACCTGCTGTCATTTATCGATTCATACAAGGAGGGCCACCTCATGGCAAACTACTTCAATGTGCACGCAGATCCCACGGCGAGGATTTCCCCCAAGGCCTCCATCTTGGGCGATGTGACCATTGGCTCTGAAGCCACAATCTTCGGCGGTGCGTACATCCGCGGTGACATGGCGCCCGTGCGCATCGGGGCCAACAGCAACGTGCAGGAGTGCGTTGCCATTCATGTAGATACTGACTATCCCTGCACGGTGGGTGACAACGTGACGATTGGCCACGGCGCCGTCGTGCATGGGTGCACGATTGCTGACAACTGCCTCGTCGGCATGGGCTCCGTCGTGATGAACGGCGCTGTGATCGGCGAGGGATGCCTCATTGCCGCGGGTGCGCTTGTGAGCCAGGGCAAGGAGTACCCGCCCCGCACGCTCATCATGGGTGTGCCCGCCCGCGCCGTGCGCACCATCTCCGAGGAGGAGTATCAGACCGTCGTGCTCAAGGGCGTGCATGAATACCTCGAAGTCGGGCGCGAGATGGTCGAGCAAGGCGCGATGTTCAACCCTGGCCCCGATTTCCGCGGCCAGGCGTAGGGCTCGTTCCCATTCGGTCGCATGCGAGGTTCCGAGTTTTGCCTGTTCCGACCAAAAAGCCGTACGTTTGCGTTTTAATTTCGCCCAGGTGAGTATCCATCTAAGCCTCAAGTCGTTTACCAGGCATGATGTTCTTGCTGTACATGAGGCTTCTTGCTGCTCCTACATTAAAACGCAAACGTGCGCTGTTTTTGCCAGCTTGCACAAAAGCAGGGCCCACCTTTCGTGCGTGAAAGGTGGGCCCTGCGTGTTTCAGGCGGTGCAGTGCGGGGGACGGGCGCTATGTTAGCAGTCCCAGCCCTTGCCGTCCGAGCCAAAGTCGACGATGAGTTCCTTGGCGCGGGTGACGATGGCCTCGGCGCCGGGTTTGAGCAGCTTGCGGGGGTCATAGCCCTTGCCTTCGAGGTCACGGCCGGCCTCGATGTAGGCGCGCGTGGCCTTTGCGAAGGCCACCTGCAGGTCGGTGTTCACGTTGATCTTGGCCACGCCCATGGAGATCGCGCGCTTCACCTGGTCAACGGGGATGCCGGTGCCGCCATGCAGCACAAGGGGCAGGTCGCCCACCTTGTCCTTGATGGCCTGGAGTACGTCGAACTGCAGGCCGGCCCAGTTGTCGGGGTACAGGCCGTGGATGTTGCCGATGCCACAGGCGAGGAAGTCGACGCCCGTGTTGGCGATGGCGAGGCACTGCTCGGGATCGGCGACCTCGCCCATGGAGGCAACACCGTCCTCAACGCCGCCGATGCCGCCAACCTCGGCCTCGATGGAAATGCCCTTGGAGTGGGCCAGACGCACAAGCTCGGCGGTACGGTCGAGGTTCACCTGGAAGTCGGCCTCATGGGAGCCGTCGTACATGATGGAGGTGAAACCGGCCTCGATGCACTTGAAGCAGTCCTCGTACGTGCCGTGGTCGAGGTGAAGGGCAACGGGCACCGTGATGCCCATCGTCTCGGTCAGGGTGTGCACAATCTCGGAAACGACCTTGAAGCTCGTCTGCCACTTGGCGGCACCAGAGGTGCACTGGATGATGACAGGCGACTGCGCCTCCTCGGCAGCAGTGAGGATGGAGCGGGTCCACTCAAGGTTGTTGGTGTTGAACGCGGCGATGGCGTAGTGACCCTTTTCGGCCGCACGAAGCATTGGGGCAGCGCTAACGAGCATGAACGCACCTTTCTCTTCAGTCTCTTGTGTGTGGGTGCACACAGGCACCGGACAGACACGTTAAACTATAATCTTCATCCAAGCTTAATCGAGCACCGTTCAACGGTTAATCGGCCGTCTGTATCTTATTTCTCGACAAACAGGCAAAGGAGGCTCGCCGCGCACGCCTCCAAGCGAGAAAGGACACACCATGGACAAGTTTGAGAAGGCCGAGCTCATCTGCAAGAAGTGCGGCGTCACGTTTGAAGAGGCCCGCGAGGCGCTCGACGCCTGCAACGAGGACGTCCTCGATGCGGTGGTCTGGCTTGAGCGCGCCGGCAAGTCGCGCACGGGCGAGGCGGCCCACTATTCCACCGAGGCCAACCAGGCCTACCAGACGAGCGCCGAGATGTCCCAGGCGCAGAGCGACTACGAGCGTTCGACCAAGAAGGAAGGCGGTTTCTCCGCTGCCTGCAACCGCTGCATGGGCTGGCTGCGCGCGGGGCTTCGCAAGGCGATCGATACGTCTTTCGTCGTCGACCGTTCCGGCAAGCGCATTCTGAGCATGCCTACGCTCGTGCTCATCCTTCTTGCGGTCTTCGCGTTCTGGATCACCATCCCCCTGCTCGTTGTCGGTCTCTTCTTCGACTTCAAGTACCGCTTTGAGGGCATCGACGAGGTGCATATCGATGTGAACGACATCATGGACAAGGCTGCTGACGGCGCCGCCCACCTCAAGAATGACGTGAAGGGTTCTGAGTCCGACAAGCAGTAACGCTTCTGACAGCTGCGAGATGCGCCATAATAGCCGATAGAAAAGCACGCCCGGCAGGCTTGTTCCTGCCGGGTTTTCCCGTTTATCCGAAGGGCAGGGCCACATGGACACGCACGGCCGCATCCTCATCGTTGAGGACGAGGAGAAGATAGCCCGCTTTCTCGAACTTGAGCTGACCCACGAGGGCTACGAGGTGGGAAAGGCGGCCGACGGGCGCTGCGCGCTCGACATGGCGCTTGCAAGCACTTGGGACCTCATCCTGCTCGATGTCATGTTGCCCCAGCTCAACGGCCTTGAAGTGCTGCGCCGGGTGCGTCGTGAGAGCGACGTTCCCGTCATCTTGCTCACGGCTCGCGACGCGGTGATGGACAAGGTCTCGGGCCTCGACGCCGGTGCAAACGACTACATCACCAAGCCGTTTGCCATCGAGGAACTTCTGGCGCGCATTCGTGTCATCCTGCGCACGCGGCCCGTGCGTCCTGCGGCGGGGCAGAGCGGGGCTGTGGCTGGTCAGGAAGGCGGAGCGACCTTGGGCTCGGCCGCTCCGGGTGTGTCTGGCACCGGCGCCTCCGTGTCGCCTGTTTCAGCGTCGGCGTCCTCAATGGCGGCCGACAGGGGCGTCTTGCGCGTGGGCCAGGTCACGCTCGACCCCTCGCGCAGGCTTGTGCATGTGGGCGAGACACCCGTCGAACTTACTATGCGCGAGTTCGAGGTGCTGCGCGTGCTCATGGAGAACAAGGACATCGTGCTCTCTCGCGAGAAGATTGCCAATCTTGCATGCGGTTACGACTACATGGGCGAGACCAACATCGTCGACGTGTACGTGCGCCACTTGCGTGCCAAGATTGACGACCGCTTTGGCATCAAGCTGGTGAGCACCGTGCGCGGAGTGGGCTATGTCGTCCGCGAAGGGTAGGCACAAGGAGAGGACGTCTGGTGCCCGCGGCAAGGGTTATGACTCTCCAGAAGAGAAGAGGGACGGCCGCCCTCAGGACAACCTTTTCACGCGCGGCAGGGAGGGCCGGCCTCGCCGTACCTCTAAGCTGGCGGGTTCCATCTCGCGCGGCATTGCGCTGGACGAATGGATGCGCAAGCTGGGTGAATACGTCCTGCTTGACATGCTTATCGCTTGCGCCATGGTGGTGGGGTTCGTGCTCCAGTGCAACCAGGCGCTGCCCGATGATTTCTTCCGCGGTACAGCCCATCTCGTGTATGCGCCCGGAGTGCAGGTGTGGCTCGACGGCCTGAGCTCCAATGACTGGACGGCTCTGATATATGTTGTGAGCGGCCCCATGTCCCGGAGCTATTCGTTTCCTGTGAGCGAAAGCCTTGCCTGGGTGGCGGCGATTGCATTTGCCGTGGTGGTTTTCCAGGTGCTTTCGCTTATCGACGGGATATTCCTGCCGCGTCACATTCGTCGGCGACTCAAGCCGCTCAACGACTTGGCCCTGACGGCGGAGGCCATGGGCTCGGCGACGGCCGACAACCCCATGGGCAACGCCGCTGGTACGGCGGCCGACAAGATGGAGACGCTCAGGCACGCCATCGACTCGGCCAACGTGAATGCGCCCAATGTCTCGACCGGAGACGCCGACCTGCGCAGCATCGAGGTCGCCCTCAACGGCCTTTTGCGCCAGATGCAGGAGGCCAAGCTTCAGCAGATGCAGTTCGTCAACGACGCATCGCACGAGCTTCGCACGCCCATCGCCGTCATCCAGGGCTATGTGAACATGCTTGACCGCTGGGGCAAGACCGACCCCGAGGTGCTCGACGAGTCCATCGCCGCCCTCAAACAGGAGTCCACGCACATGCAGGAGTTGGTGGAGCAGCTCCTCTTCCTTGCGCGCGGCGACGCAGGGCGCAACAACCTGCACATGGAGACGATCGACTTGGGTGCCATCGTGCGCGAGGTGTACGAGGAGTCCGCCATGATCGATCCCTCGCACGCGTATTGCCTGAGCGTGCAGGGCAAGGTCGCGGACACGCATGCGATGGGGGAGGCGGCGGCCGCACCGACGCGCGAGCTGCCGATGCCGACATGCCTCATGGTGGGCGACGCCGCCCTCGTCAAGCAGGCCATGCGCATCCTCGTGCAGAACGCCGTGAAGTACTCGCCTGCCGGCACGCAGATAACGATCGGCTTGCAGGCGGACGGGCGCAAGGTGGCATGCTCCGTGGCCGACGAGGGCATCGGCCTTGCTCCCGAGGAGGTGCCGCATGCCTTTGAGCGCTTCTGGCGAGCCGACGAGGCACGCCAGGCCGCAGGCGTGGGAGGTACGGGACTGGGCCTGTCCATCGCCAAGTGGATCATGGACGCCCACGAGGGTCGCATCGACGTCGTGAGCCTCAAGGGTGTCGGCACCCGCTTTACACTGGAGTTTTCGGCGGTCTAGGCGTCGTCCAACTCATTCGACTGTCAGGCCGTTCTCGCCCCCATCTTCCTTGCCGTCAAACTGTCGCACACAAAAAGACCCGCCGCCCCCATTGCCTTGGGGGCGGCGGGTCTCGCGTTTACGTGCTCAGATGCCTACGCGGTGCCTTACAGCTCGGAGTACATCTCCTTGAGCTTGAGCAGGTGGTCGTAGCGGTCCATGGCGGCCTTCTCGTTCTTTGCGAAGAGCTCCTCGGCACGGCCCGGGAACTCGCGGGTCAGGCGGCTGTAGCGAGCCTCATTCATGAGGAACTCCTGATAGCCGCCAGCAGGCTCCTTGGAGTCGAGCATGAACTTGCCGCCGGTCTGGGCCTGCGGATTGAAGCGGAACAGGTTCCAGTAGCCGCAGTCCACGGCGCGCTTCATCTCGGCCTGGCAGTTGACCATGCCGCCCTTGATGGAGTGCATCTCGCAGGGGCTGTAGCCGATGATGAGCGAGGGTCCGGGGTACGCCTCGGCCTCCTGGATGGCTTTGAGCGTCTGAGCGGGCTTGGCGCCCATGGCGACCTGCGCCACGTACACGTAGCCGTAGCTGATGGCAATCTCGGCCAGGGACTTCTTCTTGATGTCCTTGCCGGCGGCTGCGAACTGGGCAACCTGGCCGATGTTGGAGGCCTTGGATGCCTGGCCGCCAGTGTTGGAGTAGACCTCGGTGTCGAAGACGAACACGTTGACGTCGCGGCCGGAAGCCAGGACGTGGTCAAGTCCGCCGTAGCCGATGTCGTAGGCCCAGCCGTCGCCGCCGAAGATCCAGAAGGACTTCTTGGTGAGGTACTCGGCGTTCTCGAGGATGGCCTTTGCGTCGGGACAACCGGCCTCGGCGATGGGGGCGAGGATGGCCTTGAACGCCTCGGCGGCGTCCTTGCTGGCCTTGGCGTCGTTCATGGAGTCGAGCCATGCCTGGGCCACGGCGGTGAACTCGGCGTTGGCGCGCTCATCGGCGAGCATGTTCTTGGTGTGCTCGACAAGCTTTGCACGCACGGCCTCGTAGCCAAGCTGCATACCCATGCCGAACTCGGCGTTGTCCTCGAAGAGCGAGTTGCACCAAGCCGGGCCGTGGCCGTCCTTGTTCGTGGTGTAAGGCGCGGTGGCTGCGGGGTTGCCCCAGATGGAGGAGCAGCCGGTGGCGTTGGCGATGAACATGCGGTCGCCGAAGAGCTGGGTCACGAGGCGAGCGTAGGAAGTCTCAGCGCAGCCGGCGCAGGAACCGGAGAACTCGAGCAGCGGGGTCTTGAACTGGCAGCCCTTGAGCGTGTCGTCGATGGCCTCGGGCTTCTCGGTGACGTGCTCAACGCAGTAGTCGAAGACCTGCTGCTGGTCGAGCTGGCTCTCGGCGGGCACCATCGTGATGGCGCCGGGCTTGCACTGGCCGATACACACGCCGCAGCCCATGCAGTCGAGCGGGGAGATGGCGAGCGTGTACTGGTAGAGGCCCTTGGCCTTGCCGGCCTTGACGGGAGCGAGCTTGATGGGTGCGGGCGCAGCGGCGACCTCGGCCTCGTCGAGCTCGTAGGGGCGGATGGTGGCGTGGGGGCACACGAAGGCGCAGCTGTTGCACTGCACGCACTTCTCGGCGTCCCACTCGGGAACCATGACGGCTACGCCGCGCTTCTCGAAGGCAGAGGCGCCCAGCTCGAACTGGCCGTCGGCGCGGTCGGCGAAGGCGGAGACGGGAAGCGAGTCGCCGGCCATGTTGCCCACGGGGCGCATGATGTCGCAGACCTGGCGGACGAGCTCTGCGCGGCCTTCCGGGTCGGCGGGCTTGGCGGCGTCCTCAGCATCTGCCCAGCTTGCGGGCACATCGATCTTCACGTACGCGGTGGCACCGGCGTCGATGGCGGCGTGGTTGCAGTCCACGACGTCCTGGCCCTTCTTGAGGTAGCTCTTGGTGGCCGCTTCCTTCATGTACTGGATGGCCTCGGCCTGGTCCATGATGTGGGCTAGCGAGAAGAAGGCAGACTGCAGGATGGTGTTGGTGCGCTTGCCCATGCCCACCTTGCACGCCAGATCGATGGCGTCGATGGTGTAGAGCTGCACGTTGTTCTTGGCGATGTAGCGCTTGGAGTCGGCGTCGAGGTGGTGCTCCAGCTCCTCGGGCGTCCATTGGCAGTTCACCAGGAAGATGCCGCCAGGCTTGACATCCTGCACGATGCGGAAGCCCTTGGTGATGTAGCTGGGGTTATGGCAGGCAACGAAGTCGGCCTTGTTGATGTAGTACGGGCTGCGGATGGGGGAGTCGCCAAAGCGCAGGTGCGAGATGGTGACACCGCCCGTCTTCTTGGAGTCGTACTGGAAGTAGGACTGGATGTACTTGTCGGTGTGGTCGCCGATGATCTTCGTCGAGTTCTTGTTGGCGCCAACCGTGCCGTCGCCGCCAAGACCCCAGAACTTGCACTCGATGGTGCCCGCTGCGGCCGTGTTGGGGCAGTTCGGGTCCTCAGGCAGCGACAGGTTCGTGACGTCGTCGACGATGCCGACGGTGAACTCGCGGCGCGGCGCGTCCTTGGCGAGTTCGGTGTAGATGGCGAAGACGCTCGAGGGAGGCGTGTCCTTGCTGCCCAGGCCGTAACGGCCGCCGCTCACCTTGATGCCCGTGACGCCCGCCTGGGCGAGTGCGGTCACAACGTCGAGGTAGAGGGGCTCGCCGATGGAGCCAGGCTCTTTCGTGCGGTCGAGGACGGCAAGCTTGGTGCAGGTCTTGGGCAGGGCTTCGATGAACTTCTCGGTCACGAACGGGCGGTACAGGCGCACCTTGATGAGGCCGACCTTCTCGCCGTGGGCGTTGAGGTAGTCGATGACTTCCTCGGCGACGTCGCAGATGGAGCCCATGGCGACGATGACGCGGTCTGCGTCGGGGGCGCCGTAGTAGTTGAACAGCTTGTAGTCGGTGCCGAGCTTGGCGTTGACCTTGTCCATGTACTCCTCAACCACGGCGGGCAGTGCGTCGTAGTGGGAGTTGCAGGCCTCGCGGTGCTGGAAGAAGATGTCGCCGTTCTCGTGGCTGCCGCGCATGGCGGGATGCTCGGGGTTGAGCGCGTGGGCACGGAAGGCGCGCACGGCGTCCATGTCGCACATCTCAGCCAGGTCCTCGTAGTCCCAGACCTCGATCTTCTGAATCTCATGGGAGGTGCGGAAGCCGTCGAAGAAGTTGATGAACGGCACGCCGCCCTTGATGGCTGCGAGGTGCGCCACGGCGGACAGGTCCATGACTTCCTGCACGTTGCCCTCGGCGAGCATGGCGAAACCGGTCTGGCGGCAGGCCATGACGTCGGAGTGGTCGCCGAAGATGTTGAGGGCGTGGGTGGAGACGGTACGCGCGCTCACGTGGAAGACGCTGGGCAGCTGCTCGGCGGCGATCTTGTACATGTTGGGGATCATGAGCAGAAGGCCCTGCGAGGCGGTGTAGGTCGTTGTCAGGGCGCCGCTGGTGAGCGAGCCGTGCACGGCGCCGGCAGCACCGGCCTCAGACTCCATCTCGCAGACCTTGACGGTCGTGCCGAAGATGTTCTTGCGGCCCTGGGCGCTCCACTGGTCCACATAGTCGGCCATGGGGCTCGACGGGGTGATGGGATAGATGCCCGCCACTTCGGTGAACGCGTAGCTGACGTGTGCTGCGGCGTTGTTGCCGTCCATGGACTTGAGCTGTCGGGCCATGTTCTCTCCTCTTCCCTCACATGCTTGCTTGCTGCAAGCGTTGATATCAAAGCGGGGTGCAGGCCGTGTAGTCGGCCTAGGTGCATAGTAGTACAAATCTACTTTACTGTGCTCGCGTGCTGCTTGCAGTGTGGTTTCGCCTGGGCGGTTTCAGCGGCGCGTGAGAGGTTGCCCACGAGAAAAAGCACATAAGAGCCTACCGTTCAGCGCCAAAATCGAATCGTTTGTGCCAACGTACATGCAGCAAAAAGCCCGACGGCTTCCCCCGTACGGGAGGCCATCGGGCATGAATGCCGGGGATGCGGCGGGTTTGGGGTCTTGCAGGCCCGACCTCGGCGCTTGGATTAGTGGTGGAACAGGCGCATGCCGGTGAAGGCCATGGCGGCTGCGCCTTGGGCTCGAGCGCCAGGAGATCGACGGCAAAACAAAGCGGGCCCGGGTGGTTATGCCCGAGCCCGCTTCATGCAAAGCGATGGATGCGCAGTGCTGGTCGAGGCGCTGGCTGGAGTGCCGCGCGTCTCGTGAACCGCGCTTGGATTAGTGGTGGAACAGGCGCATGCCGGTGAAGGCCATGGCGATGCCGTAGCGGTCGGCCGTCTCGATCACGTTGTCGTCGCGGATGGAGCCGCCCGGCTCGACGATGAAGTCGACACCCGACTTGCGGGCACGCTCAACGTTGTCGCCGAAGGGGAAGAAGGCGTCGGAGCCCACCGTCACGCCCTTCTGCGTGGCGATCCAGGCCTTCTTCTCCTCACGGGTGAGGGGCTCGGGCTTCACCTTGAAAACCTGCTGCCACTCGCCGTCGCGCAGGACGTCTTCCCACTCGTCGGAGGTGTAGACGTCGATGGCGTTGTCGCGGTTGGGGCGGCGGATGCCGTCGACGAACTCAAGGCCGAGCACGCGGGGGTGCTGGCGCAGGTACCAGTTGTCGGCCTTGTTGCCGGCAAGGCGCGTGCAGTGGATGCGGCTCTGCTGGCCGGCGCCGATGCCGATGGCCTGGCCGTCCTTGACATAGCACACCGAGTTGGACTGCGTGTACTTGAGCGTGATGAGAGCGACGACCATGTCGATTTTGGCCGACTCGGGAATCTCCTTGTTCTGCGTCACGACGTTGGTGAGCAGGGACTCGTTGATCTCGTAGTTGTTGCGGCCCTGCTCAAAGGTGATGCCGAAGACGTCCTTGGTCTCCTGGGGGGCAGGCACGTAGTCGGGGTCGATCTGGACGACGTTGTACTTGCCGGCCTTTTTGGTCTTGAGGATCTCAAGAGCCTCGTCGGTATAGCCGGGAGCGATGATGCCGTCGGAAACCTCGCCCTTGAGGTAACGGGCCACGTCGGCGTCGCAGGTGTCGGACAGGGCCACCCAGTCGCCGTAGGAGCACAGGCGGTCGGCACCGCGGGCGCGGATGTAGGCGCAGGCGATGGGGGAGAGCTCGCCGGGCTCGTCGACGAAGTACATCTTGCGGTCGGTCTCGCTGAGTGGCTTGCCCACGGCAGCGCCGGCGGGGGAGACGTGCTTGAAGGAAGCGGCAGCGGGAAGGCCCGTGGCGGCCTTCAGCTCGCGCACGAGCTGCCAGGAGTTGAAGGCATCGAGGAAGTTGATGTAGCCGGGCTTGCCGTTGAGAACGGTAAGGGGCAGGTCGGAGCCGTCCTTCATGTAAATGCGGGAGGGCTTCTGGTTGGGGTTGCAGCCGTACTTGAGCTCGAGTTCGTTCATGTGGGGTCTCCTTGGTAGGGCTCGCAGATTTGGTTCAGTGCTCAAACAGTTTCGCTGCTTTGCAGCGAAAAACTGCGCCTGAACCAAATCTGCGAGCCTGCGAATGAAACACGGGCGGCAGGGGCTGAAAAGTACCCCTACCAGGGAAGCTGAAGGACATCGGGGGCACCAAGGGTTTCAGGGTTTTCAGGTGCCTTGGCGAGGGGACCTGAAACATCCGGGCCGGGAAGGGGATTTAGTTCGGGCGCAGTTTTTTGCCGCCGGTTTTGCGGCAAAACTGTTTGAACACCGAACTAAATCCCCATCCCAGGGGGACCGGCGTTTCTTTAATCCCCGAGGTTCTTGTTGAAGATGGCGATGGTGCCAGCGACGTTGGTGTAGAGGGAGACCTTGTTGTCGGGGTTGAGGGCGGCCCAGACCTCCTCGGGGGAGGGCATGCTCACGAGAACCGGCTCGCCGGCGAAGGTGGGCAGGGGATTGCCGTCGCCCTGGTAGGTGCTGATGAAGTAGCCGCAGCCCTCGTCGACGCCCTCGAAGCAGAAGAAGTTGCGCTGGCAACGGTCGCAGCCCTGCTCGAACTGATGCTTGAGGATGGACATCTCAAAGGAACCGTCGGGGTTGATGCAGGCCGAAATACGAGGCGTGAAGTTGGGTGCGTCGGGCTCGTACTCGCGAGCCATGCAGCCGGCGAAGAAATCACCCTTCTCAACAATGGTGTCGGTCTGGTCGCCGTTGGTCACGACGAGCTTATCGCCCATGGTGCGCACGGGATGGTAGATGATGAGGCTCGGGTCCTCGAGCTTGGAGGGGTCGTATGCCTCGGTGCGGATGCCGTCCTCGCACTCGACAAACACGCGGTTGCGGCTGTTGGCGCTGCGGCCCATGATCCAGTAGTACACGCAGTTCTTGCCAACGACGATGCCGCGGCCGGGATAGGGGTTTGCCTTGAGGAGTTCGAGCAGGTCCTGCATAGTGGGTTTTCCTCCTGTGAGGTTGATACACGCGCCAAACAAAAAGGCAGACGACCCCAGCCCCAAAAGGCACGAGGTTGTCTGCCCAGACGGTCGGCACGTGATTTGCCATAACGCGCCGTTCCCCCGTGGTTGCCCACGTTTATCCGTCAGTAGCGGTGCGCCTCATATGATGAGGATCAGTCTAGCACGGATGGTTTGTATGCAAACGGCGGGATGAAACATGCACGAGACCTCTAGACCTAGCAGGGGAGGGCCGCTGTTTACGGCCTTGCAGCGATGCGGTGTGCAAAATAACATACATTTCAAAAATTTGAAAATGGCGTCAACTGGAGTTTTACTGATTTAGCATACATTTGAACTGGTGAAATGTATGTTATTTTGGCTGCATAAAAAATGACCCCACTTGGACACATGTTCAAGTGGGGTCATTTCAACCAAGCGGATAGGGCTCAGACTACTACTTCGTCTCGGCCTTGGCCTCGGTCGTGGTCTCAGCGGCCTTGTCGGTGGCAGCGGCATCCTTGGTGTCGGAAGCCTTCTCGTCCTTCGTGTCAGCAGCCTTGGCGTCCTTCGTGTCGGCAGCCTTGGCGTCCTTCGTGTCGGCAGTCTTGGCGTCCTTGTCGGCAGCGGCCTTGTCAGTGGTGCCAGCAGCCTTCTTGGCCTGGTCCATGCAGTCGTTCACTGCATCGAAAATGGCCTTCGAGGTGACGGAAGCGCCGGAGACGGCGTCGACACCCTCGGTGCCGTTGGCCTTGACGATGGCGTCGGGGAGCTGCTCGATGGCCTTGGAGCCGATGCCATCGGTCTCGGAGTTCTCGCCGACCTCGACCTTGGCGATCTTGCCGTCCTTGACGGTGACGGTCACAGGCACGTCGCCGCCCATGCCCTTGGCGGAAGCCTTGTACTCGCCGTCGGCCATGGTGGTGGCAGCAGCAGCGTCAGTGCCACCCTTGGCCTGGTTCAGGCAGTCCTCAACAGCGGTGAAGATGGCCTTCGAGGTAACGGAAGCGCCGGAGACGGCGTCGACGCCCTCGGTGCCGTTGGCCTTGACGATGGCGTCGGGGAGCTGCTCGATGGCCTTGGAGCCGATGCCCTCGGTCTCGGAGTTCTCGCCGACCTCGACCTTGGCGATCTTGCCGTCCTTGATGGTGACGGTCACAGGCACATCGCCGCCGATACCCTTAGAGGAGGCCTTGTACTCGCCATCCTTGAGCGTGGCAGCAGCTGCGTCCTTGGTGTCAGCAGCCTTCTCGTCGGCCTTGGCGTCCTTGGTGTCGGTGGCAGCGGCCTTCTCGTCAGCCTTCTGATCGGTCGTGGCGGCCTTGTCAGCCGTCTCGGTGGCAGCAGCCTTGTCGGTCGTCGTCTCAGCGTAAGCCTGGTTGGCCATGGCGACAACGCCCATGCCGAGGCCAGCGCAGAGAACAAGGGACAGACCAGCGTTACGAATGATGGAACGATCCATGATGCACACTCCTTTTTGATGTGGGCTTGCGCCGTTGCACTGTGTCATGCGACGCTGCCCGTTGTTGGGTGGCTCACGGCGCGTCGATTCGGTGCCTTGGGGGCAGGCGGATCTTCTCGCTGAAGCTGGAAAGGGATTATAGGAACGTCCTTTTCGCAAATGTGTCTGAGATGTGACGGATAAGCCTGCTACCTGGGAAAATGCTGTTTTCTACTTCGAAGTTGCACAGTACTGACAACGCTTGGACACAATGCTGACAACTCCCGAACACAATGCTGAGAAAACCAAGGCAGTTTTTCAGCAGCTCTCAAAGGGTAGTGATACATCGCAGGGATGCCGCTGGGAGTAATGCCGCTTCGCCATCCATGGTGTCGAGGAACAGCGGTGAAACGCCATTGACAGTTTAGTAGCGGAAAGAAACCCACAGGCTATGCCTGTGGTGGGTGGGTGGTTCCACC
>UQBS01000069.1 GCA_900539345.1 uncultured Coriobacteriaceae bacterium
ATTCAGTTTAGGGCTCGTCGTGCGAACGGTAGATACTTCTACCCAAGCGGGCTTGTGGGATGCTGTCCGCCGATTGGTGGTCGACAACAGGGGCAATGATGCGCATAATGGCCGCGTAACAAAGTTGAAACATTCCGACGAGGCGGCCCATTCTGCGGTCGCCTTATCCTTCAAAAGGAGACGGTATGAGCCAGGACATTGAGAGCGCTAACCCCACCACGATGCAGGCAACGGTGGAGGCTCAGGCCAATGCGCCCGTTACGCGTCGCGAGCAGGACTCGATCGGCGAGATGGATGTTCCGATTGATGCCTACTATGGCGTGCAGTCCTTGCGTGCGCAGCGCAACTTCCCCATTACCGGTCAGCCCATGCACCCGATGTTCATCCGTAACCTTGCCCTGGTGAAGAAAGCCGCGGCCATTACCAACCGCGCGGCTGGCAGCCTTGAGCCGGAGAAGGCCGCAGCAATCATTGGAGCTTGCGAAGAGGTCATGGCTGGTCGTCTTGCCGATCAATTCATCGTCGACAACATCCAGGGCGGCGCTGGTACAAGCGCAAATATGAACATGAACGAGGTGCTTGCGAACCGCGCGGGCGAGATGCTTGGCGACCCTCTGGGCCATTATGCGGCAGTGCATCCCAACGACCATGTGAATATGGCTCAGTCCACCAACGATGTCATTCCCACCGCTGGCAAGCTTACGGTGCTCGACCTGCTTGGCACGCTCCAGAAGAGCCTCGAGGCCCTGCGCGCTGAGCTCGACCGCAAGTCGGACGAGTTTGACGACGTGCTCAAGATGGGTCGCACGCAGCTTGAGGACGCCGTGCCCATGCGCTTGGGTCAGACGTTCCATGGCTATTCGTCGATGGTGGCGCGCTGCGAGGAGCGCATCGCCTCGGTGAAGACCGAGATGTGCGCCGTGAACCTGGGCGGTACCGCCATTGGCACCGCTATCAACGTGCCTCCGTACTACCTGCGCACGATCGTGCCCAACCTTGTGGCGCTTACGGGCTACCCGCTGCATCAGGCGGCCGACCTGTTCGACGCGACTGAGAACCTTGACGCCTTTGCGGCGGTTTCTGGTGCCGTTAAGTCGTGTGCGATGTCCATCTCGAAGATGTGCAATGACCTGCGCCTTCTGTCGAGCGGTCCGCGTACGGGCTTTGGCGAGATCAACCTGCCCGCCATGCAGAACGGCTCCTCGATCATGCCTGGCAAGGTGAACCCCGTTATCCCCGAGGTTGTAAACCAGGCCGCATTCCTCGTCATGGGCAACGACGTGACGGTCTCGATGGCCGTTGAGGCAGGCCAGATGGAGCTCAACGCATTCGAGCCTGTCATCTTCCGCGCCCTTTTCGAGGAGATTGACGTGCTGCGCAACTCCATCGACACGCTCACGGTCAACTGCATCGCCGGCATCACGGCCAACCGTGAGCGCTGCCGCGAGCTCATGGAGATGAGCGTGGGCGTGGCCACGGCGCTGTGCCCCTACATCGGCTACGCCAAGGCTGCCGCAGTTGCTAAGGAGGCCCTGCGTACCAAGCGCAGCGTGCGCGAGCTCGTCCTCGAGCAGGGTCTGCTTGATGAGGAGACCCTCGACGCTGTGGAAGACCCCTACTCCATGACCGACCCCGCAGCCGCAGGGAAGTAAACAGGCAAGGTCGTGGCCTGACTGTACGCACGGTATAAAACTCGAACGCCCCCGAACCCGTGAATTACCTGGGTTCGGGGGCGTTTTTGCTTGCTGTATTCGTGGCTAACCGGTAGTGCAACCATCTAGGCAGTCGCAGAAGATACTGGGGCTAACGCGGGCCATGCGGATGCGGTTTTCGAGACCGATTCGATCGATTTTTACGCCCAATTGCTCTGCTTGCGCGCAGGGTATTTTCGTGAACGATGTGAAGATGGCGGTTTTTGTTGCCTTACCGAGCGCGCAGCATAACTTGCGCGCGTAGGCGGCTCGCGCGTTGTCGATGTCTCCTGGGGGAGTGATTGTTTGGTTGAAGAAACCATGCTGGGGAAAGAAACCATTCACGAAGCCGGTAAAGATTATGAGCTGGGCAGACAGCCCGCACATTCGATTCATCTTGCCAATGCGGACAGATACTCCCTGCTCAGAGCCGTCAGCATCGTCAGACTCCCAGCCAAGGTTACATGACATCTTGTTAAGGATGCGCTCTCTCAACGCCTTTGCTGTATCGTCAGGATTCGCTCCAGAGCAAAGGCGAAGCACCATAGGCGGGATTGGCTCGCTGGGTCCGTAAAGTTCATTGGTCAAAGTGCGGAGCAGGTGGTCGCGGGTCATTCCGTTGGTGCGTCCAAGCAGGGAAATGCCCATGCGATAGGCGTGAACCATACGTTCTGACATAACGCCTGGTTTGTTTGATGCAAGAATTTCATGCAAGCGCAGCCCATTTTTGATGGCAGCTTGTGCAATGAGGGCAATCTCGCCGCTGGCTGCGAGGGGCTCGTCAAATGCACACCAGCTTCGCCACGCAGTGTCATCGTCAGGGCTCCCTGCCAGAAGAATGGCTGTCAGGATTTTGAGGTACCTGGCGTCGTTGGACGTGTCGATGTTGCTTTCAGCTAAGCCGGTCCACTGACAAGCGATGTAGCTGCCGGTGCCCTTTTGCTTCAAAGCATGTGCGATTCGCGAAGCCCAGGTGTCATTCGGAGATGCAATATAGATGGCCTCCGGCGAGGTGCTGTTCTTAATAGCGCCGGCTACCAGGTCTGCTGTCGTTTCGATTTCGCAATCAGCATTGGACAGAACCTTAATTGCCACAGAGCCTGCTTCCTGCGGTGCATCGCTGCTTTCTTTGATGAGGCAAGGTTCGAGTCCTGCCTCAAGGCGCACAGCATTCAGTGCCAGGCCAATTGCTCGGGGCCCTTGGAATTTGTCCAGGTCAACAATATGAGCTTGAGGATTTGCCCTCAGAAGTTCTTCGGCTCCGCGAGCATACGGGTACGACTCAAGCATCGGTTCGGTTGGCGCGGTGGTATCGACTGCTACATAAAGCGAGTTGTGCGCAAGAAGTTCGGCCATCACTTGTGACGCACGGCTGAGATACTGCCAGTCATCGACGAAGACATGGGCATAGTGAGCTGCATCCTCGGTCAGTGCAAGGTAACGGGCGGCATTCGCAGAAATCTGCTGCTCCAAGAAGGCACCTCGCAGCTGCAGATTGTCGCGCAGGGTGCTCATCACGGCCTGCTCGTCATCATCCATGAGAAAGTCTGGATGGTCGTCGGAAATCTCGGTCATGCTTCTTTTGAAGAATGAGAACATTCCTGCCAAGCGATCGATTTCAATCCCACTCATCTTGAGGTCTTCAAAGAGAACGTCTTCCTCAAAAGGCATCAGGATGCGGGGGCCGTGGCCAAATAGTGCGATGGCAGCCGGCTGTGAAAGCAGTTCCAATGCGAGCTCTCGTGTACTTGCTATACGGACATTTTCCGCTCCAAGACGATTGGAGAACGCATGAGCGGCATCTGGCGTTGCACAAAGGACGAGAATGGACGATGGCGGGGTTCCCTGAGCGAGCAGACCGCGTACTGCCTCGATGAATTTCTGGGTTTTTCCACAGCCCGCGGTACCGCGGACAACCGTCAATTTGTCAATGTGAGGCATGGCTATTGTTGGGATGCCGTCGACCTTCTCGCGCTTTGCCATGTGTGCCTCCCTAGATGACAGCTTGCTTGTCGTCTTCGGTTGCCGTGCCGAGCAGCTCTCCGAGCAGTTCTTGTTCCATTTCCAGGTATCCCTCAGTAAGCGAGGCGAGCCCCTTGTAGAAGGTGGTTTTGGCAAAAAGGCGCATGTCAGCTGTCATGAGCGGAACCCAGTTGCATAGGTGCTCAGTTAAAAAGCCTTCTTGCGTAGCGAGTAGAGACTCGGCGTTATTGAAATCTCCGATTTTGACGGCGTTGGCAAGCTTGTCGCAAAGGAACTGCATGAACTCAAGTTCGAGGGCGACATGGTCCTCGTCGTCGTGCCAGTCAACACTGCGGTTGAGCCCTTCGCTGCGGTAAATTGCCAAGACTTCGTCGCGGGCATCTTGCATGCGCAGGCGATTCTCGCTGGTGTAAACGCTCTCAAAGGGATAGGCCGCCGACTTGCCGTCGGTGCCCTCGCCGATAAATGCACGCACGTAGTCGCGCCGAAGCTCCAGCTCAGTGCCGGCGGTCATTCCCCCAAGGAACTTGCCGATGGCACGATACCCTTCGTCCATGAGTGCGTTGCCTGCTTTGGCCGGGAAGCGTGTCTCCTTGAGTTCCTGCAGGAATTCCTTATCGACCTCGACACGATAGAGACGGGAAAGAAGGCCGTATGTCGCCGCGCGACGATGAGCGGTTTGACCAACGAGGTCCCATACCTGGGTTTCTGAGGGAGCTTCGACTTCGTTCCCCACAACTGCGTTCTCAAGCATAGCGTCCTCCATGGGTTGATGGGTCAGGTTGGTGGTCTTACATGCCTGCGACTGGAACATCGTGGAGCATTTCGAGGCCCTCAAGGCCAGTTTCGGTAATATGCCAGCCAGATTGCCAAGTAACTGCACCAGCAGATTCAAGGAAGGTTACAAAGCGGGAAGCGTAGCAGCGTGGGCTTTGCACGAGAGGGTCATTGACGATCGCATTGTCGAGGGCGGGCATCGCGGCGCCCCCGTCTTCGGCGCACATCGTGAGAATGAGCTTGTACACAGGTAGGTAGTGCGCGTCTTTCTCAAACAGCTTTTCCACTTCAGAAACCGGGTCGGTGCTGGACATCGCCTGCTTAGCATCGTCGGTTGTGATGTAGTGAAGTTCGGGGAGCTCAACGGGTTCGAGATACTCAACGCCGTCTTCCACAACTACTCGCGGCTCGGGATCTTCCTCGGGGAAGGGCTCGCCCTTATCGGTGACCTTCTGCAAAGCGCCAGCTCGTTCGAGTAGATCGCAGAAACCTTCCGGTGAGTACACAGAGCGGTGGTTTGCCGAGAGTCCCTCTATCATCTCTTGCACTGCGGCGAAGGGACACGGCTTTTTGTCGCATTGCTCGAGGATTGCCTGAAGAATCTGCCGGTGCGGTTGCATGCGTTCGAATAGCTCGGCAATGCGTATCTGTGGCGGGCGTTCATCATCGTGGCGTGTCGTGTGGATAGCGGGTCGTACTGGTGCACCGGCGTCTGCTGGCTCCCCTTGGTAGATTCCGGCGTGGATTTCGTTGGGTTCCATGACCGCTCCTTAATGACTTCCCCTTGCGTGGCACTTTGGGCATCCTGTGGCGTTTTTTGCTGGTTGTCGGCGCGTTCATCGGGCGGCGTGCGCACAGAGACGTGGCCAGATGAACGCGCCGGCAGGATGGGGTTGCGAGCACGGTGGGCTCGCAACCCCTATTCGCCGCACTGTTACGCGCGGGCTTACTTCACGAACTTAAAGTCAAGGCCTTCCCAAGTGGTCTTGTCAGCACCTTGCCATTGCTGCTTGCGCAGGATGTAGAGACTGGTGGGACCGTTGCCGCTATCGGGTAGGCTGTAAACCTGAGACTCGTCGAAATCTTGGAGGTACTCACCCAAGGTTGCTCCACGGGGCCCCCTGAAAGACTCGATGCCCTCGTCCAGGTCGCCGTACCAGCGAGCCATACCGCAGCATTGGGAAACACAGCGCGGCAGCTCAAACTCGCCGGATTCGATTTCGTCGTGACAAAGGGTGCACTTCTCTACGACATTGGTCTCCTCGTTGAGGTAGCGGACCTCGTAAGGGCAAGCCTGAATGCAGAGCTGGCATCCGATGCACTGATCGGCGTGAACTTGCACGGTGCCGTCGTCGAGCTTGACCGAGGCGCCCGTGGGGCAGACCTCGACGCATTGAGGATTCTCACAATGCTGACACGTGACGTTCAGGAAGTACATGTCGACATCGGGCCAGTTGCCCGAGCCGCCCTCGATGGGGTAGGGGCCCACGCGCAGCGGGCGGCACCAAACCTTGCCGATTGGCATGGGGTGCACGACCTTGCATGCCACCGTGCAGGCAAGGCATCCGGTGCAGCGGTCGATATCAGTGACGATTGCCATGCGAGACATACTGTGTCCTCCTTTCGATTAGAAGTTGTCGGGGCAGACGCCGGGTCCGCCGATTTGCCAAGCCTTGAGGCGCGGGTCGTCGGGGCTGGTAATGATTTCGTTGCCCTGATGGTCGCAAGGAACGGGGTTGCCAAAGGGGGAGTTCTCGGCGGTTGCCTTGTAGACCTTGACGGGAAAGGTGCGCACGTTGGCGGAGCCGTTGTAACGGTCCTGGCATTTGCGGTCAGTAATGCAGTTGATGCAGGAGAGCTCAAAGCCGCCGCCTGCCTGATCGGCGAATTCGGGATACCACCACTGGTGCTCGCAGTTGATCGTGCCGGGTGCGATGCCGTAGTACAAATCGACAGTCTGACGAACCTTGCCCCAGGGAGACTCAATCCATGCCCAATCGCCCTGTTTGAGGCCGAGTTCGTCTGCCGTAACGGGGTTGATTTCCATGCGAGGAACGGGCCAGAGTTCGCGGCACCAAGGAAGCTGGCGATGCTCGGAGTGGAAGTACACAGGAATACGGCGACCAGTAATGCAGGTGATTGGATACTCTTCGTATGTCTCGGCGTCGGCTACAGGGCCATGTTCGGGCTCCTGATAGTAAGGCAGGGCCTCGCTGGTGAACCCTGCGGCCAGTTCGGGGCCGGCCTCGCCGTTGGGGTAGAACGACTCGATGGTGGTGTTCCAGAATTCGTGCTTCATGGTCGGGGTCACGAAGCCGGGGATATTGATCTGGCCCATGTAGGGCTGCTGGTGCATGCCGGGGCGGTACGCCTGGCCAGTCTCAAAACGGCGGAAAGTGCCCCAGTCCTCGGGGACCATTTCCTTCATGTTCCACCAGCCATGCTCCTGGAACGCGTCGTAAAGCTCTTGCCAGCTGCTGAAAGGCACGGAGCAGGAGGGGCCGAACAGCCAGTTTTCGAGATAGGCGATTTCCTTGTCGGCACCAGACTTCTCGAGCCAGGGATCGTCGGCATCATAGAAGGCGTGGACGTCGAAGTACTTGGAGAGCTCCATGAAGTACAGCGGGTCGGACTTGCACTCGCCCGGGGGCTCGACGGCGCGACACCCCAGGCCAAAGGCGCCCTGAGAACCCTGAGAGACACGCCAGGTGTTCATTTCAAGCCAGTGACAAACGGGCAACAGGATATCCGAGCAACCAGAAGTCGCGGAGTGCCAAAGGTTCGCCTCGAAGCAGAAGTCGAGCATGTTGAGCGCTTCCCAGTTGTAGGTGGCGTTCGCCATGTTCATGTGGTCGCCGGAGCCGATCATGCCGCCGTGGATCTCGTAGGGAGCATCGGGCTCGCGGTGTGCGCACTCCATGACCGCGTTTGCATCTGCCCAAACCTGATACCAGTTGAGCAGGGGCATCTTTTCGTTGCCTGCCATACGGTTGAAAAGCTCAGGGCTGGGCATGTTCTTGAATGAATCGGGACCGGGCAGAAGGACAGCACACATGTCGCCGGCATCGGTCCAGCCGATGGTGGCGCCGCGCTGTCCGCCGGGGGTGTCGATGGCACCGACCATGGCGCAGGCTGCCATGATGGCACGGCAGTTCTGCGTGGAGTTGCCGGCGTGCTCGACGCCCAAGCCATAGTTGATGCCGGCGTTGGGGATATCGGACTCGACGCGGGTTGCCCATGCAAGGCAGGCAGCTTCGATCTTTTCGGCATCGACGCCGGTGACCTCGGCGGTATGAGCGAGGTCCCACTGCTCCAGGTACTCGCACCAGATATCCCAGACCGGGCGGGCGGTGTGGACGGAGCCGTCCTTCAAAGTGACCTCGAACTCGCCATTGACTGCAGGGTCGATGAGCGGGTTGAAGTCGGAGAGGTCGGCAATCCAACCTGCGACTGCGTCATAGCAGGCATTGGAGGTGTCTTCCATGCGGCCCTCGGTCTGAGGCGTCCAGGTCTCTCCCTCCCAGTGGGCGTCAGCTGGGTCTGCTTGCCAGTAGGTCCAGCGCTGATTGATGGTATCCCAGACGATGTAACGCATGGGATTGCCATCGCCCTCAATCTCCCAGTCGACCATCTTAGGATCAATGTCTGCCTCGCTGATCAAGCGGGTCTTGAAATCCCAAGGGCTGCTGTAGCGCTGAGTGACGCGACCATAGCCAGCAGGCTCTTTGTCCATAACAACCATGAAAGGAGCGTTGGACCAACGCTTAATAAACTTCCAATCGACCAGATCATGATCGAGCACGACCTTGCACCAGCCTAGTGCCAGAGCGGCATCGGTGCCAGGGCGAAGGTTCAGCCAGTAATCGGCCTTGGAACCCAAGTTGGTCTTGCGCGGATCGACGGAAATATATGTGTCGGCGGCGCGGGCAACGTCGGTAATCATACGGGCGGAGTCGTCGTAGTTCGAAATCGACTGCTCGGTTGCCCACTGCACGAGCACGGGGCGGTGAGCATCGACATCGCTCCAAGACCAGGCTTCAACGTTGTCGAGGGCGGACGAGAAATGGCGCGGGCCCTTGCAAACCTGATAGGCGGCCACGACATTGGGTGAACCGAAGAGCTGCAGGGCCATGCCGGCATCGGACTGCATGCACCACTGGCGACCGGTGCCGCACCAGCTAAAGAGCGACTCGGGGCCGTACTTTTCGCGGATTTGCATGCAGTTGTCCGCGATAGTTTGGTATGCCTCTTCCCAGGAGATGCGAACCCAGCCGGGGGCGTCCTCGCCCTTGGGGTTGGTGCGCTTCATGGGATACTTGATGCGGTCGGGGTGATAGCATGCCTGGATTGAAGCCTGACCCTTGGAGCAGTGGCTTCCCATCGTGGAGAAGCACGAGTCGTCGCCCTCGGTGCGGATGACCCTGCCGTCCTTCACATACACCCACACGCCGCATTCGGACTTGCCGCAGCCACGGCAGCAGGAGCGAATCTTCTTTACGCCCTCTGCAGCGGAAGCTGCTTGTTCGGCGGTTTCCTCGCCGAGCGCATGACCGGTGACGAGGCTGCTTGTTGCGACTGTTGCTGCAGCCGTGGCCATCAGCTTCGAGAACGCTCGACGTGAGACGACCATGTTTGCCATACCTTTCCTCCCTTTCTCGCCGCCCCTTGGAAACGTCGTCATGATGCAGCTGGCGACGTTTCCGCCTTATGCCGTTTATCGCCGCCTGTCTCTTTAGCAGGTATTTTGTGGCGCTAGACCGGCATCCTCATTATCGAAAGGCCTGTTGGCATATGCAAATTGGTTGTTGGCATGTCTCTTTTCATTATTTGTATCGGGCATATACTTATTCCAGTGCAGCCATTGGGGGGAGTCTGGGAGCATGGATATTGAGAACTGCAAGGAGTTCATCGAACTGGCTCGTTGTTTGAGCTTTACCGAGACTGCGAACAAGCTCAATGTGTCGCAACCTGTACTCAGCAAGCACGTGGCTGCCATGGAGCAGGAACTTGGGGCTCCGCTGTTTCTAAGAGACAGGCGTTCTTGCGAGCTCAGTGAAGCCGGCCGTATCTTTTATGGCGCGGCAACCCAAATCCTTGCTGAATACTCTTATGCGATAGACAAGATTGCATCGCTTGCGCGCGAACGGCCCATACGCATCGACGGCATTTTGTATGACCCTTCGGTTGAGAGCATCATCGCGCTTGTCACTGCTCTTCTCGATCAGACGCCGCATCCCCAGCTCGTGTACGACCACCATGAGAATGCTTCGATGCTTGCCCTTCTCGATAGTGAGCAAGTTGATCTGGTCATTGGTCATGAGCGTGAGGAGGATATTGCTACTCGCGATCTCGTGGTGGTGCCACTGCTGCGGAGCCGTTTCTGCGCCGTGGTGACAACTGAGAGTCCTTTTGCAAAGCTGTCAACAGTGAAGGCAGAAGATTTGAAAGACCAGGTACTGTTGAAGTTTATCGATCCATATGCTGCCCATGGGTGGCGTAGCATCGAGGAGTATTTGATTCGCCATGATGTGAAGCCGCGCTCCCGTTCCGTCATGGGCAGGCTTGCAGCGCACCAGGCAACGCCAGTTGACAATGCGGTGTTCATTCAACCGAGCAATACTCGCAATCTGAAGTTCCTGAGCGACACGGGGCGCTATGCGGTCATCCCCTTCGAGGATGAGGATGCAATCTTCGAGCTGGATTGTATCTTCAGGCGTGAGGATGAGGAGCGCCTTCGTTTCCTTGTAGATACCTTCATCGAGTCGCGAGATATCGTTGTGAGGCATGGGGAACGAGGATAGGAACGGGCGAGGGCTTCCGTGATTGGTCGGGGCTTGCAAGCAGGCATGATGTGAGGGGGACCTGAGGGTCTGAGGCGAGCCCCCATTCCTCTGGCGAAAGTCGTGCGGCGCCCAAAGACCCGGGTTGAGACACCCCCATTCCTTGGATGAAGACAGCGAAGTCTAAGGGATGGGGGCTTTTTGATGTCTTGACGTGGTTTGGCGAGCAACAGGTTGAGAAATATAACGTTTGCTGGGCGAAAAGGGGCATCAAACGTTGAATACTTCAACCTGTTGCTCGCGGCTGTCACCCGGGTGCCTCTCTTTGAAACGGGCGAGGTCACTGGGGCGAATCTTTGACGGTTTGGTAAACATGAGAGAGATCAAGATGCCGTAGCCGCCTAACGTCATCCTGAAACGATGGGTACATACACATCTTCCCTGGCGTTTTGGCACGGAGAATGCGCCAAGGAGCCTCTCGAAAAGGGCGGCGTTCCTTGCTTCGGAAAACGAAAACCTCATGATGGGCGCTCCTACCGCCGTGATCCGGGACTCGCGTCGCCTCTCGTCGGCGAGGACGCGCGAGGGGGATCTGCCCTGGAGGCATCGGTCGTCTTCGGTCTTGCAGTACCCGTCGAGTTCCCCGATCACCGTTGGGGCATCGAAGTCGTTCCACCAGGCGAAATCGGTTCTATATGAGCGGGTTGCATCGACCGGATCGGGGAACACCGCTTGCAGTTCCGGAGTCTCGTATCCCAGTCTGATGATCATGGCTCGCGCGTGTGACTCGCCGCCGTTCTCGCTCCTTCCGTCGGCGAATCGAGCGATGGAGATTGCATGGGAAAGGCCACTGTGATTGCGGTATTTTGCCCGTAGCATGTTGACCAGCCAGAAGGCATCGCGCCCAGTTTTCCGCAAAGCCGAGTCGGCGACGACAAGGGCCTCTTCGGCGGGCAGCGAGCGCAGGCAGTCGAAGACGGTGCGCCACAACGATGTGGCGCGCACTCCGCCGATGCATACGCACTCGGCCGCATCAGAGCTGGTCAAGGCATGTTTTTGTATACCGAAGGGAGCATTTCCTTTGATGTGCGATGCAACATGGATGACCTTGGGCGATGCGCCGGATACCTGAAGCCCATGTACGACTGCGGCCGAGCTGTGTGAAAAGGTCCAGGCCGGATGAAGCTGCGCAAGGCCTCGGATGGTCGCAAGGGCTTGCTCGCGAGGCCAGCCCAGGTGATTCCAAAAGGCTGCTCGGCAGAACAGGCCGGGGAATGGCGAGATGACCTCGCTGTTATGGTGGGTTCGACGTTGAAAGGCTGACTTGTCCGACTGCGTCAAGGGTGCGCAGCAAGCCCCGCGGTATTCGGCGCTGTCAAGCAGGGCGGCAACCTTCATATCGATGCCCTTAGCCATGGATAGCCTCACAAGTATGACGGCGATACGTGTTGGGATCATTTTAGCGAGCGTCAGGTTGAGAAATATCGCGTTTTTACGGCCGAATGGCCCCAGAAACGTTGGATTCTTCAACCTGTTGCTCGCGGGGGAGTAGCATCGTCAGAAAGGCTTGCATCGCCCGGGATTTTCGCCCTCCTGGCCCGTGGCGGCCGGTCTCGTCCGCCTTGGGGAGCCGCACGCCCGCGGCTTCCCCCTGGCCCCCGGCCTGTGTGGCAGCCGAGACCGGCTGCCTTGGGAGGATGCGAGGCCACGCCCCCTCTGCCGGCCCGCGTTGCAGCCGGCCTTGGCCGACTCGGGGCGCCGCATGCTACCTTTGTCGCCTACCTGATTGCCGTTCCCAGGAACGTCTCGGCGTTGTGCCAGGTCAGGTGCTCGAATTCGTATTGGGAGAGGTCGAGCTCGCGGACTTGGCGGATTTCGTCCTCGGGGTTCCACATGGGGAAGTCGGAACCAAAGAGGACGCGCTCGACGCCGTAGAGGTTGATGAGCTCGCGGAAGTGGCGCTTGCCCACGAAGGCGATGGAGGAGCTCGTGTCCACGAAGCAGCGCTCGCTGCGCAGGAAATCCGCCCCGATGTCGTAGATGCTCCAGCCGCCGAAGTGCGCGGCGTCTACGACGAGCTCGGGGAATGCGTGGAGCACATGCGCGATGCGGCGGGGATGGCTGTAGTCATAGCGGTAGTCGCCTGAGTGAATCACCACGGGCAGGTGTTTGGCCTGGGCAATCTCGTAAATCGTCATGAGGCGCGGGTCGTCGGCGTTCACGGCCTGCGTGTCGGGATGCAGCTTGATGCCGCGCAGGCCCAGGCCCATGGCACGCTCAATCTCGGCCTCGGGGTCCTCGAAGTCCTGGTGCATGGCCATGAAGCCGAAGAGGTTGGGGTGCGTCGCGCATTCCTTGGCGATGAAGTCGTTGATGCTGGCAACGTTTGAGGGCTTGATGGCGACGCTGTACACGATGCGGTGCGTGATGGGGGAGTCCTCATGGGAAAGGAGGCTCTCGACGGTGCCCTCCACCCCCTCTACTGCGCCAAGGCTGTAGAACCCGCGCACGCTCTCAACGGCCCTCTGGGCTATCTTGCTCGGGTAGATGTGGACGTGAGCGTCGACTATGGGCATTATTGCCCCCTTTAATTCATGCAAGTGTATAAACACTCGGTTAACTTACATCAAAAAACACACTTTGTGCAGCTTAGCAACGCACGAGATGCGATAATGCATCTTTTAACTATGGTAGACATTTGACTGCCCGCGAGTATCTGCAGCTGAGTTAGCCGCAGATACTCTTCAAAAAAGACGTTCGTATGAGTCAGGAGTCGCACATGAGAGATATACGCGTCAGTGACATCACGATGAGGGAGGCCGCTGCCTCCAAGGCGCTTTCCCTATCCTTCAAGGAAAAGCTTGAAATCGTGAAGATCCTAGACCGTATCGGTGTGGGCTCCATCGAGGTCGAGGGCATCGAGTCCTCCAAGGTAGAC